>NZ_JBEONQ010000029.1:0-61119 GCF_040544445.1 Undibacterium sp. GrIS 1.8
GGTGTGTATAGCGCATATTCGGCAACTTTCGACTGGCTGGTCAAAAGGCAGAATGCTATCGCATCTGACCCTTTGACTTTTTATTCAATGTTGCTTTTCGTACTTGAATCCGCCCATGTTTTGGGCTGATACTCCCATTTTTTCCTATAAAAAAACGCGCTCACAGCGCGTTTTTCTTTATCTGACTGCGGTAGGAGTAAGTGCCGTCCTGCTGTGCCAGCGCCAATACACTCGCATCAACAATAAGAGCGCAACGATCGTGCCAAAAATGATGGGTTGAAAAAAATCATGCTTGCCGGCCTTCATCCAGAAATAATGCAATATCCCTAGCGGCACAATCACATACACCAGCCGATGCAACCATTGCCAGCGCTTGCCGCCCAGGCGTTTGATCATGCTATTGGTGCTGGTCAGCGCCAACGGTAACAGCAAAACAAACGCGATAAAGCCGACTGTGATAAACGGACGCTTAATTACATCAGCCCACATTTCAGTCAGATCAAAAAAGTGATCGAACCATAAAAACGTGGTGAAATGCAGTAAGGCATAAAAGAAAGCAAACAAACCCGTCATACGCCGCAAGCGGATAAGCCAGTTCCATTGCGTCAATTTACGTAGCGGCGTCACCGACAAGGTGATGCAAAGCAGATATAGCGTCCAGTCACCGGTATTGCGGGTAATAAACTCCACCGGATTGGCACCCAGCTTATCGAGAAAGGTGAATGCGACCAAACGGACAAATGGCAGCAAACCGATCACAAACAAGACTGCTTTGATCAGACTCAACTGTTTTGGTGAGGGCTGAAATGAAGGCAATTTCATACCTTAGTAAAACTTCTTCAAGTCCATGCCGGCGTACAAAGAAGCCACTTCGCTGTAACCGTTAAACATCAGTGTTTTGCGCTTTCTGGACAAAATCCCGTCCTCACCAATACGACGCTCAGACGCTTGCGACCAACGCGGATGATCGACCTCTGGATTCACGTTGGAATAGAAACCATACTCGCTAGGTGCGGCGATATTCCAGGCAGTTTTTGGCTGCTCTTTGGTGAAGCGAATTTTGACGATGGATTTGGCCGATTTAAAACCATATTTCCAAGGCAACACCATCCGCACCGGTGCACCGTTCTGGTTTGGCAATACTTCGCCATACATACCCAGACTTAGCAGAGCGAGAGGGTGCATCGCCTCATCCATACGCAGACCTTCCACATACGGCCACTCCAATACCGGGCGACGTAGTCCAGGCATTTGTTTTTTATCATCCAACGTCGTGAATTCCACAAACTTGGCATTACCCGTCGGCTCCACCTTTTTGATCAGATTCGACAAAGAATAACCAGTCCAAGGTATCACCATAGACCAGCCTTCAACGCAGCGCATACGATAGATGCGCTCTTCCAGTGGAGCCAGTTTAAGCAAAGCATCCAAGTCCAGTGTCATTGGCTTTTTCACTTCGCCCTCAATCGTCACAGTCCAGGGGCGTGGTTTGAGCGAGCCAGCGTTCATCGCAGGCTCTGATTTATCGGTACCGAACTCGTAAAAATTGTTATAGGTCGTCGCGTCTTTATAGCTGGTCTTTTTTTCCACCAGCGCATAAGCGGGATTGAGGGTCGCGGCCAGCTTTTGTGCTGTAGCCGATTGCGCAAATGCTTCGCGCTGTGCCATTTCAAACAAGGCAGTGCCAGCGACCGAACCCACCGCCATTTGACGAATAAAATCACGGCGCGATTCAAAAATAGAGCGAGGTGTGATTTCGGATGAAAATGGCAAGTCGATGCCGTTTGGACTACGTTTGATCAACATGGTGACTCCCTATGCGACGAGATGAAAATGCAAGAACAACAATTTTTTATTACTGGTTTGAGTCTTTAGATTGCGAATAGTTTCTCATGAGTCGCCAGAGTCTGCTGAACCTTACATTTTTTACAGAAACAAAGAAAAAAAGCCTCGCAACATGCGTTTGCGAGGCTTTGAATTTGTGTAAAAGCTTTAGAAGCGAATTGTGCTCGTGGATTTATAAGGTTCCGTAAGAATGCAAGCCCGACAAAAACATATTCACGCCGAGGAAAGCAAAAGTCGTTACCAGCAAGCCAATCAAAGCCCACCATGCGGCAATCTGGCCACGCAAGCCTTTCATCAGGCGCATATGCAACCAGGCGGCATAGTTCAGCCAGACAATCAGAGCCCAAGTTTCTTTCGGGTCCCAAGACCAGTAACCACCCCATGCTTCTGCTGCCCACAACGCGCCTAAAATCGTCGCAATCGTGAAGAAAGCAAAACCGACCGTAATGGCTTTATACATTACGTCGTCCAGCACTTCCAAAGAGGGCAAGCGGTCTTGCAAATAACCTTTAGATTTCAACAAATACGCCACCCCAACCATCGCTGCCAGCGAGAATGTACCGTAGCCGATAAAGTTAGCAGGTACGTGGATTTTCATCCACCAGCTTTGTAATGCCGGAACCAGTGGCTGAATCTCTGCCGCGTCGCGCTTGACCGTGTACCACAACAAAAATCCGACTGCCGCAGAAATCACGATCAATACAAACGGCCCCAACTGACGGGTTTTATATTGCTGCTCGTAATACAGGTAAAACAAAGCCGTGATCATGGAAAACAGGATGAACACTTCGTACAAATTGGATACCGGAATATGACCAATATCTACACCGATCAGATACGACTCATACCAGCGCACTAGCATGCCAGTAAAACCCATAATCACGGCAGCCCAACACAAAGTCGAGCCGATAGAAGATCCAAAATCAGAGCGGACAACCAAACCACCCCAATAAAATAGGGTAGATAAGAAGAATAAAGTGCTCATCCACAAAATCGCGGATTGACTAGAAAACAGATATTTGAGGAAAAACTTTTGATTGGCCATCTCCAGCGAACCTGCGTACAGGTAAATAGCAAACAGAGAAATCAACGTCAGCACAACCAGCAGCCAGCGCACGGGCTTCCAATGCCAGCCTAGCCATACAAATGCGGGCACGGCAAACAGTAAAATCCCTTTTTCATAGCCATCCATATACATGCCAAAACGACTTAATGCGAATAAAGCACCTACGCTAAGAGCTAGGGCATAAAACCAGTCGATTGCACTCAGCCGCTTAAAGAAGCCTTGGTAAGGCGTATAGTTTTGTGTCATTTCCATCATATTTCCGATATCTAAACAATCTGCTGCTAAAGCACTTCAAAGAACAGTGTAGTCGATTACAACTGCGAAGGTGGATCGTTTGCTGGTTTAATTACTTGTGGCAATTCTGCCTTCAACTGATCGAACTCTTTCTCAAAATCGAGGGTTTTGCGCTGGGAACTGAGGGCAATTAATATTTTGGTTGCTGGCTTGCCCTCAGGATTAGCACCAACATCGGCATCTTTCAACCAAATCCAAAGACGGCGTTCACGAATATAAAACATCGAAAACACACCAATCACTAAAAACAGGCAGCCCAGATAGACGATGTTTTTTCCGGGTGAGCGAGTCACTTGCAAGATAGAAGCTTTTACCTCGTCAAAACCGCTCAATTGTAAATAAAATGGAGCGCCATAGAAAAACGAATCCGACAAAGCACTAGTCGCCAATTGCAAAAACTTTACATGCTTTTCATTTAGCTCAATCTCTGGCTGTCCCGCTTTTTCGCGCGCAACTTGCCACAGATCCCACATGCTGCCATTTAAAATTTTCATAAATACATCGGCAGCCTTGGCTTGCTCAGCCGCAGGAATTTGTTCCAAAAATTGAGAAATAGCGACAAAACCCGACGGTTGATTTGATTTCTGATTTACTTTACCAGCGTCACCAGGTTGGCCTGCAAAAATCGATAAGCCTTTGAAGGCAGACAGACCTAGTTGCTCTTGTAACTTTGCGTCATTATTGGGCAAAGCGCGTTTGGCATAGCGCTGTGCCGCTATTTGGCGCCATTCAGGATTGGCCAATGCTGCCCGCAAACGCATCCACTCAACGACGGTGTCATCATCATCCGCCGGAATCCGCAGGTAGCGAAAAGCATCATCAGGATTATCACGCATGCCCGCTAAAAAAATCGACGCGCCATCCAACTCTACCGGTTGCATATAGTTAGAGAACTCTTTAGCCTGACCATTTTTATCGCGCAATTTGTATTGCACGCTAGGGCCAACATTTTTCAGATTTTTGCTGTTGGCGCTTTTTCCTGCTGATCCAGTATGTTTATCCAGATCGGAGGCCAGTTGCTGATTAAAACTCTGATTCAAATTGACGGCACGGACGTCCTGCGTGTTGTTAGCCATATTCTCTACATTAGCCACGCGAAAACCAGTCCACTCTACTGTGTAGTCATTACCGCTGGCAGATGGCAAAGGTGTCGTGCCATTGACATCACCAGATATGGCAATACTCGTCATTGCATCACCCGACATGGGATATGCGGCCAGCGACAAATGACTACCGCCGTCCTCAATACCGGACTGGTAAACCGCAACGCCTTTATAAATCAGCGGCTCATTCACTTTGATAGTGGCTGAAAAAGTTTTACCTGTCTCATGATCTTTCACCATCACTTCGCTGGCAAAAAGTTTGGGCATGCCCGTTGAGTAGTAGTCGATGATGAATTTATTCAGTTTGATCGTAAATGGCAAATCCTGAATCAGTACACCTGTTTGTTGCTGAATAATTGCAGTACTGCTTGTAGCGCCTTCTGGAATAGTGGTATTACCGCGGAAGGTGGGAGTACCTAGCGCCAGTCGGTGTTGTGCCGGAATTTTGGCAATGATGCCACTGCCATCAAAAGGAACTTTACCCATAAACCATTGCTGATAACGGATAGATAAATCAGAATCAAGTAAGCCACCCACCATGATGATCACGATTGCACTGTGCGCAAAAATGTAACCCCACTTATTTGCTGCACCTTGTTTAGCTGCGATCAAAGTCGCATGATCTTTTTCTACTACTTTGAACTTGTAGCCAAGGCGAGTGATGTGCGCCGTTATTTGCTGCACAGTTAAAGGTCGCGTATTGGTCGCTTGCCACTCTGCCTTGTGATGAAAATTACGCAGAGATTGCTCGCGTACATTCTCGCGCCAGCTACGCATGTCTTTTAGCATCTTCGGCGCATTACGAATTAAGCATAAGCTGGTAGATAGCACCAAAAACGCCATAATCAGTAAAAACCACCAAGCGGAATATAGGGAATACATGCCCATTTTATGAAACACGTCAAACCAGAACGGTCCGAATTGATTCACATAATTCGGCATAGGCTCGTTTTGCTTTAATACCGTACCGATAATAGAAGTGACTGCAATCAATACCAACAAACTAATGGCAAATCGCATAGATGAGAGCAATTCTATGCCATCGGCTAACCAGCGGCGCTCGGTCTGGAGTTGCAATCCGGCGGTATCAGTTTCCACAATTATTTCCATAATTAATTTGTTCTAAAAATAAAAAAGGGGATGGCTTTTGCCACCCCCTCCGTTTATTCTTTAATTTGTTTCTTTTGTTGTATCTCTGTATTTATTTCAAGCCAGCGATGTAATCGGAAACTGCTTTCATTTCATCATCTGACATACGTTTGGCGATGGTTGTCATTTGTATGCCGTTTTTACGTGTACCAGTACGGAAGTTAGTCAACTGGGCGACCGTGTAGTCCTGATGCTGACCCGCAATACGTGGGAATTGCGCAGGTATACCAGCGCCGTTAGGGCTATGGCAACCAGCGCAGGCGGGTACGTTTTTCTCAGCGATACCGCCACGATAAATTTGTTTGCCGAGCTCGACGATGTCTTTATTTTTGGCCGCGCCTGGTTTTGGTTTCTGTGTGCTTAAGTAGGCAGCGACGTTTTTCATATCGTCTTCTGTCATTGCTTTTGCAAATGTGGTCATGACTGGATTATTGCGGTCTGGACCAGTGAAATTTGACAACTGCTTGGCGATGTAAGCCTCATGTTGTCCAGCCAACTTTGGATTGACCGAAATAGTCGAATTACCCGCTGCGCCGTGGCAAGATACGCAAGCGACAATCCCACGTGCTGCATCACCGTTCGTAAAAAGCGCCTCACCTTTGGCTGCATCCGCTTTTGCAGGGGCCTTCGCTTCTTGGTTGGCATATGCCACAGAGGTGATTGCAGACATCGCTAACATGGCGATGCTGATAGACTTTAAAAAAGGTAAAAAAGCACGGTTCATTCAAACACCTTGAGACTAATTTATGGAATCTGCCCTATTGGCAACGCACGTTTGCTGCGACTAAAACCCAGATCAAACCTGAATCAAGCGCACAAGCAAAACGCAAGTAAAACAATAAGCACAAAATACAGGATTGGAAACATGCAGCCCAATACCTAACCCCTTATTGTACAATAGCTTTAAGCGATTCTCTTTCTTCTGTTGCATTTTTCCATGCAATTTCCATGTACCGAGCACGTAGGCATGTAAGCACCTAAGCAATAATTAAGCACTTATTTAGTACTTATCAAGCACTCACTCACCTTTACAAGCAACTTCTATGTCTATCCTTTGGCAAGCCCGTTTTTTTACAACGGTCAATCATTTACGCGATTTGCCCAATTCATCCGTGCCGGAAATCGCCTTTGCAGGCCGTTCCAACGCAGGCAAATCAACTGCCATTAACATTCTGTGTAATCAGAAAAAATTATGTTTTGCCTCTAAAACACCAGGACGCACACAGCATATTAATTACTTTTCCATCGGTGGTGCGCATGTCGGCCAACATCGTAAGGATGAGACCCGTGCCGATGAAATTCGCGCCATGATGGTCGATCTACCAGGCTACGGCTATGCCGAGGTGCCTGGCGCCGCCAAGCATCACTGGAACCAGCTATTGGGATCCTATGTGCAAAACCGCGACCAGTTGTCAGCACTAATCTTGATTATGGATGCGCGCCGCCCTTTTACTGATCTGGATACGCAGATGCTGCAATGGTTCGCTCCGACCGGCCGTCCTGTGCATTGCCTGCTGACGAAAGCCGATAAACTCAATCGCAATGATTCCACCAACGCCTTGCGTCTGACGCAAACCGTGCTGGCTAGCTACACCGATGCGGAAGGTAAGCCCTTCCCGTTTACAGCTCAACTATTCTCGTCGTTAAAACGCACTGGCATTGAAGAAGCAGATGCAAAACTGCAATCTTTATTAGGTTTGGATTTGCCTTATACGCCACCATCGCGTCTTGCTAATGACAACGATAATAATGAGGGTGAAGATGGTAGCGTCTCGGCCCAGCAACATCAGTCACAACAGTCATAATAAGTACACGAATAAAAAAGCCTCGGCAGAACTAAATCGTGCCGAGGCAATAACGCCCGTCATATAGGACAACAGGCGCCCGCTCAGGGATGAGAAGCGGTAAGCTGAAGATGAGTTTGACGCTGGGATTTACAATTTTAATTACACTTTCAAATTAAAATTGAACATCCCGGAGCTGAACACAATTTACAACCTGCTTGTCTGAGCCTGCATCTTGCGAAAAGTTTCACTAACCTCAATATAAATTTTGGTGACCATCATGCCTAATTCAATCAAACCGTTCCAATTTCCCGCTGTTCGTATGCGCCGCATGCGTAAAGATGTGTTCTCCCGCGCACTGATGCGCGAAAACAGTGTGACGGTATCCGATTTAATTTATCCCGTGTTTGTGATTGAAGGCACTAATCAATCAGAAAAAGTTGCATCGATGCCCGGTGTAGAACGCGTTACAGTCGATGTATTACTCGGCGTGGCAGAGGACTGCGTTGCGCTTGGCATCCCCGTATTGGCATTATTTCCAGCGATCAGCCCAAGTTTAAAAACCGCTGACGGCATTGAAGCAACTAATCCCAAAGGTTTAATTCCACGTGCTATCCGCGAATTAAAAAGCCGCTTTCCTGAGTTAGGTATTTTGACAGACGTGGCGCTCGACCCGTATACCAGTCACGGTCAGGATGGTTTGCTGGATGCAAATGGTTATGTACTCAATGATGAAACCACCGCGATGCTTGTACGTCAGGCATTGACTCAGGCAGAGGCCGGAGCCGATATCGTCGCACCGAGCGACATGATGGATGGCCGTATTGGCGCCATCCGTCAGGCGCTGGAATCGAATGGCTACATCCATACCCGCATCATGGCTTACTCAGCCAAATATGCGTCTGCATTTTATGGCCCTTTCCGCGACGCGGTTGGCTCAGCCAGCAATCTGGGAAAAAGTGATAAAGCTAATTATCAGATGGACCCCGCAAATAGCGACGAAGCCTTACGTGAAGTCGCCCTCGATTTAGCCGAAGGTGCCGACATGGTGATGGTCAAACCCGGCATGCCTTACCTGGACATCGTCCGTCGTGTCAAAGATGAATTTAAAGTCCCTACTTTCGCCTATCAGGTCAGCGGTGAGTACGCGATGATCAAAGCTGCCGCACAAAATGGCTGGCTGGATCACAACAAAACCATGATGGAAACCATGCTGTCTTTCAAGCGTGCTGGTGCTGATGGGATTCTCACTTACTTTGCCCGTGACGTTGCCCGTCTGCTCAAGCACAATGCATAAAGTCTTATGCTAAAGCTGTCTCTCATCGTCCTTGCCGCAGCGCTAGCTATATTTGGCGCTGCGGAACAAATTACAGGCCAAACAGACCAGCTGATCTGGCTGCACTATGCGTTTAAACCGCTGACCACTTTACTGATTTTTTGGGTGGCTTTTGGCGTCCGACATTTCAATGTGAGGTACCGCAAAGCGATTTTGATCGGCATCCTCTTTTCACTCGTGGGTGATGTTTTTCTCATGCTGCCACTGACGCTGTTCAAGTCTGGATTTTTACTCGGTCTGGCCAGCTTCTTATTAGCGCATCTATGTTTTTTACGGGCGTTTATCAGCGACACACGGCTGGTATCACGGCCCTGGATTTTTTTAATTATCGGCATGATCGGTGTAATTAATCTCATTATTTTATGGCCAGGTATTCCGGGTGAGTTACGCGTCCCCGTGGTCGTCTATGTTGTCTGCTTGCTCTGCATGACATCGCAAGCACTGGCGCGGCATTTGGTCTTAAAAACCAAGGCCAGTAAGCTTGCCATGGCTGGCGGTCTGGCATTTATGTTGTCCGACACGCTGTTGGCATACAATAAGTTTAATGCCCCGTTGCCGCATGCCGCCCTACTGATACTGGCGACCTATTATCTGGCGCTTTACCTGATCGCACGCTCGGTTAAAACTTACTAAATCCTGCATCAAACTAAAACTACCTGCCAACTACCCACTATCATGCAAGAAAAAATCATTACCTTTGCGAGTCCTGTTTTTTTCTTGCTAATCGCAATTGAATTTATCGTCGCACGACGCCGGCAACGACACCTGTACCGTATTAATGATGCGATCAATAGTCTGAGTCTCGGCGTGATGAGCCAAATCATCGGTGTGTTTTTAAAAGTCCTGGCAATCGGCATTTATGCCTGGGTAGCGCAACATTTTGCGATTTTTGACTTATCTGATAACAGTGTATGGGTGTGGGTTTCTGGCCTGCTACTGTATGATTTTTTGTACTACTGGCTACACAGAATGGGACACGAAACCAATCTGCTCTGGGCCGCACATGTGGTACACCATCAAAGCGAATCCTATAATCTGACGACCGCGCTGCGGCAAACCAGTAGTGGCGCTTTATTTGGCTGGATTTTTTATTTGCCGATGGCTGTGCTCGGTTTTCCGGTTCATGTATTTATCATCATTGCGCTGATCGATTTGTTATACCAATTTTGGATACATACCGAGCAAATCGATAAGATGGGCTGGTTTGATCGCGTGTTCGTATCGCCATCCAACCACCGTGCACATCACGGTGTGAATGATCTGTATCTGGATAAAAACTATGGTGGCATTCTAATTTTATGGGACCGCTTGTTCGGTACGTTTATAGAAGAACAAGACGCACATCCTGTCGTCTTTGGTACCCGTAGCCCGCTGCGTAGCTGGAATCCTTTATGGGCAAATGTAGAGGTGTACAAAGCCGTTGCCTCAGATGCGTGGCATACACAAAATTGGTGGGATAAATGTCGCATCTGGTTTATGCCACCCGGCTGGCGTCCCGCCGATATTGTCGCAACATCACCTGCCAAATCATTCGACCTGCAACGCCCTGAATTTAACCCGCCGTTGACTGGCGCAAAGATGTGGTATTGCTTGGTGCAGTTTGTTATTACGCTGCAAGCAGGCACACATTTTTTGACGATTGCACCCAACACAGCATTTAGTAGCTTGCTACCGTATGCGATCTGGCTGATCGCTGGATTATGGATCGTTGGTGGTTTAATGGAGCAGCAAAAACTCTATGTCAAACTGGAAGCAGTTCGCCTTCTGGCAACGCTACTGATGGTACTCATTGGCGGCACTTGGTTTGCGCTTGTCAGCTTAACTTTCATTGCGCAAATAGCGATAGCATCGACCTGTATTATTTCTCTTGCCGCGCTGTGGCTGATTTTTAAAAAGTAATCGTTCGTATGGATATTTTTCACATCAATGACACACAAGTTTTACTTAATCCTGATGCGTCCATTAAGCCGGCGGGATTTGTCTGGCTAGATGCGACGCATGATGAAGTGAACCTTGATCCCGAAGCCTGGCGCGAAGAAGTCACTCGCATCACCGGCACGCAAATTTATGATTTGCATTTAAAAGACGCTGTCAACTTGACGCATCCGTCCTACTTCGATGCGACACAAGATTATGAGATGGTGGTATTCCGCAAACTGGCACTGAATGGTGAAGCAGCAGCAATCCCTAACGCAGAAACAAACGAGATTCAAAAGCGAAAAATCCCTGCTGTACTCAACAAGCTATTGACGGTGCCAGTATCGTTTTTCTTGATGGGGAATGCTTTAGTCACCGTGCGCTCAGTCAAAAGTCGCACCATCGACAATGCCCGTAGCCGTTTGCTCAATTACAAACATAAGGCAGAAGGTAATGGTCACTCCAGCCGCCTGCCTTGCTCGCCAGAAGATTTAATGCTGCGCATACTCAATGCGATGGTTGATCAATATCTGGAACTGCGTCAACCGCTGACCCAACAGCTTGACCGCTGGCAGCATGCCTTGCTCGATCCGCGCCGGCCTTTTAAGAATTGGTTTGCCTTGTTGGATTCACGCATTGAATTGCGCAAGCTCGACAGCCTGTGCGAGGAGCAGCGTGACGCCCTGCAAGAGCTGCGCGATCACATTGTAGATACGCATGACGGTAGCGATAGTGGCGACGGTCGTGCCAAAGATTTGCTACTGGTGCGCACCAACGACGTGATGGAACACATCAGCCGTGTTCTGAACCATGCGCGGCGGCTGGAGGCATCCTTGGAGTCGGCGGTACAAATCCACTTCTCGGCAATGGCTCACCGCACCAGCGAAATCATGCGCATGCTGACCGTCATCACCGCCTTGTTTATGCCGCTGACCTTAATCACCGGCATTTTTGGGATGAACTTCGTTGAGATGCCTTTGCTGAAACATGCTGCAGGATTCTGGATCACCATGGGTATGATGCTGGCGATTGTGATTATTTTGTTGCTGTATTTCCGTAGCCAGCGCTATCTGGAAGACAAAGCCAGCAAACGACGAGATTAATCCAATTGGCGTGCTATAGCCATATACTGGGCAGGTGTACATCGATAATATGCTCTATTGCCCAGAATTTATATGGACAATAAAATATACTCCCCTTATTTTTAATTTTTGTTTACATTTTTTGTACAGATAAAAACGACCAATGCAAGAAACCACCTTCCTCTGGCACGATTACGAAACCTTTGGCGCGCAAGCAAGGCGTGATCGTCCTGCCCAATTTGCCGCAATCCGTACCGATGCTGAGTTGAACGAAATTGGTCAGCCCATGATGTGGTACTGCCAGCCAGCGAATGATTTTTTGCCTGACCCGCAGTCCTGCCTGATCACTCATATCATCCCGCAAACCTGTCTGGAACGCGGCATCCCTGAATACGAGTTTGCGGCAAAAATAGAGGCAGAACTCGCGCACACTGGCACCATCGGTGTTGGCTATAACACGATCCGTTTTGATGACGAGATCACGCGCTTTATGTTCTGGCGCAATCTGATCGATCCTTATGCGCGCGAATGGCAAAACCAGTGCGGGCGCTGGGACATTATGGATATGCTGCGCACGACCTATGCGCTGCGACCAGAGGGCATACATTGGCCGACGAATGACGATGGCAAGCCGAGTTTCCGCTTAGAACACCTGACCGCTGCGAATGGCATTGCGCATGAATCAGCGCATGATGCCTTATCCGATGTGCGCGCAACCATTGCCCTCGCCCGCCTGGTGCGCCAGCATCAGCCTAAGTTATTTGAGTTTTGTCTGGCGCTGCATAAAAAAGAAAAAGCGGCGAGTGAGATCGGCATACCGCTGCTAGGCAAACCTTTTCTGCACGTCTCCGGTATGTTTCCTACCGAGCGCGGTTGCCTTGCTGTGATGTGGCCGTTAGCGATCCATCCCAAAAATAAAAATGAAGTGATCGCCTGGGATCTGGCGCATGATCCGTCCGAACTGGCGACACTTGATGCAGCCAGCATACAACTACGCATGTTCAGCAAAACCAATGATCTGCCTGAGGACGTCACACGCTTGCCAGTCAAGACAATTCACCTGAACAAATCCCCCATCGTGATCGGCAACTTAAAAACTTTATCCGCGCCAATGGCAGAGCGCTGGCAAATCGATCTGACGCAAGTCCACCAGCATGCACAAAAAACGGCTACGTTAATGGCAGATCAAGCTGATGCCATGCGTACGCTGTGGGAGCAAGTCTATGCACGCCCACAGCACGAGGCGGCGGATGTTGATGAGGATCTTTATGGCGGATTTATAGGCGCGGGTGACAGGCGCCTGCTGAATGAACTACGCAATATGAGTCCTGCACAACTCGCTAAGACACATCCTGATTTTCAAGATAGTCGTTTGGCAGAATTAGTATTTCGTTATCGCGCCCGCAACTTCCCGGATAGCTTAAGCGAAGCTGAACAAGCACAGTGGGAAGAACACCGCATCGCCCGTATGTTAGATGGTGCTGGCAAAGCACGGACGGTTGATGATTTTTTTAATCAGATTGATCAGTTGTCCGAAACTGCTAGTGAAAGTGATGAAGAAATTCTAGGTGCCTTATACGATTACGCGGAGATGGTTGTGCCAGTAAGATAGTAGCGCTATCAGCGCAAACCACTATAAAAAATGCCCCGTAATAACGGGGCATTTTCTTTGAGAGTAACGACACAATTACTTATTCGGCTGCGGCGTAATCCGCAAATACGGCACTGGCGATGTGTATCCTTTTGGATATTTTTGCTTAATCACTTCTTCATCTTTAATCGATAAAGGGATGATGACATCATCGCCGTCACGCCAATTACCAGGCGTCGCTACGGTATAGCCATCCGTCAATTGCAAGGCATCAATCACACGCAAAACTTCGTCAAAGTTGCGACCGGTCGTCAGCGGATAAGTAATGATCAGACGAACTTTTTTCTTAGGATCGATGACGAACAACGAGCGCACTGTGACCGTTTCAGATTGATTCGGATGAATCATGTCGTATAGCGCCGCAACTTTGCGATCCGCATCGGCAACGATAGGAAAGCCGACGACAGTCTTTTGCGTCTCTTCAATATCCTTGATCCATTTCAAATGAGATTCTGCGCCATCTACTGATAAGGCAATCGCTTTGACGTTGCGCTTATCAAACTCAGGCTTCAGCTTGGCGGTTAGTCCCAATTCGGTAGTGCAGACCGGGGTGAAATCAGCAGGGTGTGAAAAAAATACCACCCAAGAATCACCTGCCCAGGCATGGAAATTCAATTTCCCTATCGAAGAATCTTGTTCAAAATCGGGAGCGGTATCACCTAAACGTAAAGTCATTTCATTCTCCATTCAACTGTTAAGTTAAAGACTATAGAACTTGTACGCTCCCGTTTCAAGGACAGAGTAGTTGCTTGCTTATATCTTAGCTGTTATATCGACGTTATTCAAAGGCATTACTTTGCTCTAAAGACTTAACGCGATGCTTCAAAAGCAGTAATCGACTTTAGAAATTTCTCAGCATTCTGGTAACCAATCACACGTCCACCAGTAATTTCTTCTCCGCGCTGATTAAAGAAAATAATCCCAGGCGGACCAAACAAACCAAACCGTTTCAGTAATGCTTTGTCATCTGCATTATTGGCGGTGACGTCGACTTGCAGCAATAACATCTGATCCATTTTTGCCTTCACTTTATCATCGGTGAAAGTCAATTTTTCCATCTCTTTACAAGAGACGCACCAGTCAGCATAAAAATCTAATAACGCCGCTTTACCTTTTGATTGCGCCAGGGCAGCATCTAATTCTGCGACAGAGCGCACACGGGTGAAAGTCACGCCATGCTTTTCGCTACCGGTCAAATGCGACAATGGCGCAAATACGTCACGACCACCTGTGAGCACACCAACCAACTGAATTAGCCCCAGAACAGCAAAGATCACAGCGAATCCTTTGGAATACAAATTACCTTTGTGCAAGAACAATAGGAAAATTGCATAGCCAAGCAATAGTACCGCCCACGCAATCATCTGCACCCATACTGGGATCACAGGTGAAACCATCCACAATGCCATCGCCAGCATCAGCACACCGAAGAAACGTTTGATGCTTTCCATCCATGCCCCCGCGAGTGGCAATAAACTACCTGCGGATAAACCAACCAACAATAGTGGAACACTCATACCAATTGCCATTGCAAACAGAGCAGAACCGCCCACCACGACGTCGCGGGTCTGGCTAATATAAACCAAGGCACCTGCCAGCGGCGCAGCCACACAAGGGCCAACGATCAATGCAGAAATTGCCCCCATGACGAATACACCGAATAACTTACCATTACGCTGCCCCTCAGAAGCAACGGTCAGCTTGGTTTGTAAAGCCGCCGGTACTTGCAATTGATAAACCCCAAACATCGACAAAGACAAAACTACCATCAGCAATGCAAACGTACCCAGCACCCAAGGATTCTGCAGTGTTGCCGCAAGACCTTCGCCTACCAGGCCAGCACCAATACCTAATGCGGTGTAAACCAGAGCCATCCCCAATGAATACACTAAGGACAGCAAAAAGCCACGGCTGCGGCGGACTGAGGTACCCTCGCCGACAATAATGAACGACAAAATTGGCACCATAGGCAATACGCAAGGCGTAAATGAGAGACCAAGCCCAAGTAATAAAAATAAAGGAAGGATAACGATCAGCTTGCCACTTTTTAGTGCTGCACTAATGCTGTGGATTTCAGTATCAGCGCTATGATCAGATACGGTATTGGCGACGTCCGATTTGGCTGGAGCATCGGCGATCGATAACTTAATCAAAGCGTCTTGCGGTGGATAACACAGTCCTTGGTCAGCACAACCTTGGCTAGTGACTTTGAGCGTGAAGTCACCTGAAGCTTGTACGGGAACTTTGACGACTAAGCTATGACGATAAGTTTCAACCTCTTTTTGAAAGGTCTCATCAAACTTAACTTTACCTTTAGGTATCACGATATCACCCAGCTTTGCATCGTCCGAAGCAAACTTGAAGCGTTCGCGGTACAGGTAATATCCATCAGCAATATTGAAGTTGATTTCTGCTACGCCAGGCTCGATCATTTTACCGCTAACTTTGAAGGCGACTTCGGGATCTAAAAAATCATCCGCAATCGCAACAGATGAAAAACCAAAGCAAAGCAATATCATCGCCGCAACACAAGCAAATTGAATACGTAACTGATTAAGATAGCGATTGAACGTGTTTTTCTCGTTGGAATATTGAATCTTCATGCAAGTCCTATTTCTTGGATGATCCATCGCACACAAACAGGTGATTCGTGCGCAATTGAAGGTGGTGATAATTTGCGGTATTTCCTGCTGATGCGATCTTTAAATAATCGCTAATAACTCATCGCAATCTGCATTGGTTAATTTGATCAAAAATCCAAACACAATGGATAATTGTTGTGCCAAATACTGACGATGTCCAAATAGTATTTTTGATTTGAGGTTCACAGATACTACCTTCATATTTATAAACACAAAATATTTGGTGTTACCGCTCTCTCATCAAAAACTGGGTAATCACCAGCAAGACGATCGTTTCTATTTCTCAAAATAAAAATTAGTCTTGCATTTTAACAAGCAATGAGAATACCTGCCCAAATCGATAGAGACAATAAAAAAGCCAGGCTTAGCCTGGCTTTCTATATTTTGATGCAAACAACAAATTATTCTGCTGTTGGAGCTGCATCTACGTCCGTGACTTCTGGACGATCTAACAATTCTACGTAGGCCATAGGCGCGTTGTCGCCAACACGGAAACCCATTTTCAAAATACGCAGATAACCACCATTACGATTTGCATAACGTGGGCCTAATTCAGCAAACAATTTCAAGACCATTTCGCGATCGCGCAAACGAGAAAACGCCAGACGCTTGTTCGCTAATGTATCTGTTTTACCCAAAGTCAGAATCGGCTCGATAACGCGGCGCAGTTCTTTTGCTTTTGGCAAAGTTGTTTTGATGGCTTCGTGGCGCAGCAACGATACTGTCATGTTGCGCAACATAGCCAAACGGTGGGAAGAAGTACGATTCAGCTTACGTAAGCCGTGACGATGACGCATGATATTTCCTTTCAGATTTTTAAAAAAATTCCAGCTCTTCTATCACTGCGTTGTGCAGCGCGGGCCGGTAATTGCTTGGCACTTCAAATTACAAAAACTATCTATTACAGTCAATCTACTAATACGACTGCCCGGCAAAATATTAATTAAACATTTGCCACACAGCCGTTACAACCAATTATTTTTCCAAGCCAGCAGGTGGCCAGTTTTCTAACTTTATACCTAAAGACAGGCCACGGGACGCCAATACCTCTTTGATTTCGTTCAAAGATTTGCGACCCAGATTTGGCGTCTTCAACAATTCGTTTTCGCTACGTTGGATCAAATCGCCAATGTAGTAAATATTTTCTGCTTTAAGGCAATTTGCTGAACGAACCGTCAATTCCAAATCATCAACTGGGCGCAACAATACTGGATCAACAGCCGGCGCACGGGATGGCGCTTCAGCAGCAGCTTCGGTACCTTCCAGAGCTGCGAATACATTCAATTGGTCAACCAGAACACGTGCAGACTGACGAATCGCTTCTTCAGGTGTAATGACACCGTTGGTCTCAATGTTAATGACCAGTTTATCCAAATCGGTACGCTGCTCAACACGAGCTGACTCTACTGCGTAAGAAACGCGGCGCACTGGAGAAAACGATGCGTCCAGAATCATACGACCAATTGTTTTATTCGCATCTTCGGACAAACGGCGAACGTTACCTGGCACATAACCACGGCCTTTTTCAACTTTGATTTGCATCTCTAACTTGCCACCGGCAGTCAGGTTCGCAATAACGTGATCTGGATTAATCAGCTCTACATCATGTGGCAAATCGATATCAGAAGCCAATACAGCGCCTTCAGTATCCTTCTTTAATGTCAGCGTAACTTCATCACGATTATGCAATTTGAAGACGATACCCTTCAAATTCAACAACATATCAACTACGTCTTCTTGAACGCCATCCAAAGATGAATATTCATGAACTACGCCAGCGATAGTTACTTCAGTTGGGGCATAACCAACCATAGAAGATAGCAAAACACGACGCAATGAATTACCCAATGTATGACCATAGCCACGTTCAAACGGCTCCATAGTCACTTTTGCATGACCAGCACCCAACATTTCCACATCAATAATACGTGGCTTCAACAGATTGTTTTGCATTGCAATGTCCTTTTCAATACCCTCGGCTCGTTACACCGATAAGGCTGATGGCATTAAAGAAAAAAGCCTGCCTATCAGAAATAGGCAGGCAGTGAAACTTGAATATTAACGTGAATACAATTCAACAATCAAAGATTCATTAACGTCGTGAGCGATGTCGCTACGATCTGGCATAGACTTGAAAGTGCCTTCCATTTTCTTGGAATCAACCGCAACCCAAGATGGCATAGTATTTTGTTCTGCTAAAGACAAAGCCTCGGCAATACGCACTTGCTTTTTCGCCTTTTCACGAACAGCAACAACGTCACCAGCTTTAACTTGATAAGAAGCAATGTTAACAACGATATTATTAACAGTGAATGCTTTATGGCTGACCAATTGACGCGCTTCAGCACGGGTAGAACCAAAACCCATACGATAAGCAACGTTGTCCAAGCGAGACTCCAGCAACTTAAGCAGAGTTTCACCTGTATTACCTTTTTGACGGTCAGCTTCAGCGAAGTAACGGCGGAACTGACGTTCCAAAATACCGTACATACGTTTAACTTTTTGCTTTTCGCGCAATTGATTACCGTAGTCAGAGGTACGAGCACCAGAAGTGCGACCATGTTGACCTGGTTTTGCATCTAACTTACATTTTGAATCCAAAGAGCGACGAGCGCTTTTAAGAAACAAATCCGTACCTTCACGGCGGGATAATTTTGCTTTTGGTCCGATGTAACGTGCCACGGTAATTTCCTTTGTTTAATGACGCAGAGCAGAGACATTACTCCGCTGCGCTAGTCTGATCTGCTGACAACCAGACGGTGGTCTTAAAATAATAATCAATACAACACAAAACCCACCAATTTCATTGGCGGGCTACATTTTAACGGCTAAACCGATAAAAAGCTAGCAGCGATATCTTTCGATATCTTAGCTATTAGATGCGACGACGTTTAGGAGGACGGCAACCATTGTGTGGGACTGGTGTAACGTCTTGAATCAAGGAAATTTTAATTCCAAGGTTATTCAAAGCGCGTACTGAAGATTCACGTCCTGGACCAGGGCCCTTGATACGAACTTCCAGATTCTTGATACCGCATTCAACAGCAACTTTACCAGCTGCTTCCGCTGCAACCTGAGCTGCAAACGGCGTAGATTTACGCGAACCTTTAAAACCCGCACCACCAGCAGTTGCCCAGGAAAGCGCATTGCCTTGACGATCAGTGATCGTAATGATTGTATTGTTAAAAGAGGCGTGCACGTGAGCTATACCCTCTGCAACGTTCTTTTTAACTTTTTTACGAGCGCGGGCTGCGGCTGCGTTATTTTGTGCTTTTGCCATAATATTTCCTTGAATCTAGTTTCCTAGATTATTTCTTCAAAGATTGCGCTGCTTTACGTGGACCCTTACGTGTACGAGCATTCGTACGTGTACGTTGACCACGGCAAGGCAAGCCCTTACGATGACGCAGGCCGCGGTAGCAACCTAAGTCCATCAAACGCTTGATGTTCATCGAGAGTTCACGACGCAAGTCACCCTCTACGACGAATTTTGCAATTTCGTCACGGAGTTTCTCTAGTTCGTTGTCGTCCAGATCTTTAACCTTTTTACTGGTCAAAACACCAGTAGCCACACAAATATCTTGTGCGCGCGGGCGGCCGATACCATAGATAGCAGTTAAGCCAATTACGGTATGTTGATGATTTGGGATATTAACCCCTGCGATACGTGCCATTCGTTATTCCTCGTCAAATAACGTCAATTAACCTTGACGCTGTTTATGGCGTGGTTCTGTGCAAATCACACGAACTACACCTTTGCGCTTGATGATCTTGCAGTTGCGGCAAATCCGCTTTACTGATGCGAGAACTTTCATTTTTGCCCTCTTTCCTTCTAGTTACTTGTTTACTTAGTACGGAACACTATTCGCGCCCGGCTCAAATCATAAGGCGTCAATTCTACCGTCACCTTATCGCCAGGCAAGATGCGAATATAATTCATACGCATTTTTCCTGAGATATGGCCTAGTACAATATGCCCGTTTTCCAACTTAACTCGAAATGTTGCATTTGGAAGATTCTCTAAAATCTCACCCTGCATTTGTATAACGTCGTCTTTTGCCATTCGATCTGCTGTTCCTCTGGGCGTTACCTAGAAGGAATTCCGCCCTTGAAATTTGCTTTACGAAGAAGCGATTCGTATTGCTGTGACATCACATAGTTTTGCACTTGAGCCATAAAATCCATCGTAACCACTACGATAATTAATAAAGACGTACCACCAAACGAAAATGGCACTTTCCAACGCGCTATCAAGAATTCTGGCAACAGGCATACTAGAGTAATGTAAACCGCACCAGCTAAAGTCAAGCGCATCAAAATCTTATCAATGTAACGTGCGGTCTGATCACCTGGACGGATACCTGGCACAAACGCACCGCTCTTTTTCAGGTTATCTGCTGTTTCCTTACTGTTGAAAACTAGCGCAGTATAGAAAAAACAAAAGAAGATAATAGCAACTGCGTACAACAATGCATGAATCGGTTCACCAGGCGCCATTGACGCCGCCAAATCTTTCAAAAAGCGTATAAAACTACTCTCTGAAGAATCCATACCCTTAGTGAACCAACTAGTAATCGTTGCCGGAAATAAGATGATGGAAGAAGCAAATATTGGGGGAATCACACCTGCCATATTCAACTTCAAAGGCAAGTGACTACTCTGCCCACCGTAAACTTTATTTCCAACCTGACGCTTAGCATAGTTGACTAATATCTTACGTTGACCACGCTCAATAAAAACAACTAGGAAAGTAACAGCACCGGCGATTAAACATATCAACATTGCAGATATGTAATGCATAGAACCCGTACGAACCAATTCAAATAAGCTAGCCAACGCGTTTGGCAATCCAGAAGCAATACCAGCAAAGATAATAATTGATATACCATTACCAAGACCTCGTTCGGTAATTTGCTCACCTAACCACATCAAAAACATCGTACCGGTAACTAAAGTCACAGTAGTCGTAAATCGAAATGCCATTCCAGGATCAATTACCAATCCAGGTTGTGCCTCCAAACCAAAAGCTATGAAATATGCCTGTATCGTTGCTAACAACAAAGTACCATAACGTGTATATTGTGTAATCTTCCGACGTCCAGATTCGCCTTCTTTTTTCAAGGCCTCTAGCTGTGGTGAAACTATTGACATTAACTGCATAATGATCGATGCAGAAATATACGGCATGATACCTAAGGCAAATATCGTAAAACGTGATAAAGCCCCACCGGAGAACATATTAAACATTCCAAGAATGCCACCTTGGTTTTGTTTAAACAATTCAGCCAGAGACGTTGGATCTATACCAGGAACTGGTATGTGCGCGCCAACCCTATATACGACAAGTGCACCTAGTAAAAACCATAGTCTTCCCCAAGGAAAACCGCTAGCTGCACTTTTAGCCTGTTGTGGAGATGTTGCCAATTATTGCTCCAGTGTCCGCACTGATTAAGCGACTGTGCCGCCAGCAGCTTCGATTGCAGCTCTTGCGCCTTTAGTGGCGATCAAACCGTTCAAAGTCACTTTTTTAGTGATTGTTCCCGCCATAATCACGCGAACTACGCGTGCGAGCTCAGAAACTACACCAGCTTGTTTCAATGCTAGGATATCGATCTCAGAAACTGGTAAATTCTCCAGATCCGTCAATCTAACTTCCGCTTTATATGGCGTAGCCAAGGATTTAAAACCACGCTTGGGCAATCGACGCTGCAAAGGCATTTGACCGCCTTCGAAGCCGACTTTGTGAAAACCGCCTGAACGAGATTTTTGACCTTTGTGACCACGGCCTGCTGTCTTACCCAAACCAGAACCGATACCACGACCCACACGACGTTTGTAGTGTTTAGCGCCATCAGCCGGCTGTATTGTATTTAATTCCATAATTTGCTCCGATCATAAGCCTGAGAGCTTACGATACAACCTTCACAAGATACGAGACTTTGTTGATCATGCCGCGTACTGATGGTGTATCTTGCAATTCAGAAACTGAATTCACACGACGCAAGCCCAAACCGCGAACTGTAGCACGATGAGACTCACGAGTCCCGATCAGACCTTTGACCAAAGTTACTTTTACTGTCTTTGTCATTTCAATCACCTTAGCCCAGAATTTCTTCAAGGGTCTTGCCACGTTTAGCGGCAATTTCTGATGGCGTACTCATTTTGGACAAACCATCCAAAGTAGCACGAACCATATTGTATGGATTGGTGGAGCCATTGGATTTAGCAACAACATTCACTACACCTAACACTTCAAAAATTGCGCGCATTGGACCACCAGCAATAACACCAGTACCCTCTTTTGCTGGCATGATCATCACTTTAGATGCACCGTGCTGTCCGGTAACGGCGTGCTGCAGAGTGCCATTCTTGAGAGTGACTTTTATCATTTTACGGCGAGCTTCTTCCATCGCTTTTTGAACGGCTACAGGAACTTCTTTCGATTTTCCCTTACCCATACCGATACGACCATCACCATCACCAACTACTGTCAATGCAGCAAAACCCATGATACGACCACCTTTAACCACTTTGGTTACTCGGTTAATCGCGATCATTTTTTCGCGCATGCCATCATCGGGCTTATCAGCCGCCATCTTCGCTTGCATTTTTGCCATGACGAATTTTCCTTAGAACTTCAAGCCAGCTTCACGCGCAGCTTCCGCCAACGCCTTGATGCGACCATGGTAACGGAAACCGGAGCGATCAAACGCGACTTCGGTAACCCCTGCTTTTAACGCTTTTTCTGCAACACGCTTACCAACCAAAGTTGCAGCTACTGCGTTACCGCCATTGCCAGATATTGCCGCCAACTCTGCGCGCACTTCAGCCTCTAAAGTAGATGCCGATGCTAACACTTTGGCATCAGGGCCAATGATGTTCGCATAGATATGCAGATTTGTGCGATGCACTGCAAGGCGAATAACCTTGAGCTCTGCGATCTTGGCACGTGTTTGAGTCGCGCGGCGCAGACGTGATTGTTTCTTATCCATCGTCAACCCCTATTACTTCTTCTTGGTTTCTTTAATCACAACCACTTCGTCCGCGTAGCGGACACCCTTGCCTTTGTACGGCTCTGGGCTGCGGTATGCACGGACTTCAGCTGCCACTTGACCTACCTGTTGCTTATTAACCCCTTTAATCAGGATTTCGGTAGGCGTTGGTGTAGCACACGTTACGCCTTCTGGCATTTGGTGCACAACTGGATGTGAAAACCCCAAGGACAAATTTAATTTATCGCCTTGTGCTTGGGCTTTATAACCAACTCCAACCAGGTTGAGTTTTCTTTCAAATCCTTTAGTAACGCCGCTAACCATGTTATTGACTAGAGCACGCAAAGTACCCGTCATTGCATTGGCTTCACGACCGTCATTAGCGGGTGAAAAACTCAAAGTTCCGTTGTCATTAACTACTTTCACCAAACCGTTTAAGTTCTGTGTAAGCGCACCCATCGGGCCTTTTACTATAATCTGCTCTGCTGAAATCTTAACTTCAGATCCTGCTGGCAAAGCGATTGGCATTTTACCTACTCGAGACATCTTGCACTCCTTAGGCGACGTAGCAAATAACTTCGCCACCGACACCGGTTGCGCGTGCTTTGCGGTCAGTCATAACGCCTTTTGGTGTGGAGACAATCGCCACTCCCAAACCGTTCATAACACTTGGAATCTCGTCTTTACCTTTGTAAACACGAAGACCAGGGCGAGAAACACGCTCCAAGCGCTCAATAACAGGACGTCCTGCGTAATATTTCAAACCGATTTTTAATTCGGACTTACCTGCAGCTTCAACAACTGCGAAATCCTCAATGTAACCTTCATCTTTAAGTACGCTTGCGATTGCAATCTTTACTTTGGAAGATGGCATAGCAACTGCAGTTTTTTGAACAACTTGCGCGTTACGGATGCGGGTCAGCATATCGGCGATAGGATCGCTCATACTCATTGCATATTCTCCTATTACCAGCTGGCTTTAGTCATACCCGGAATTTCGCCACGCATAGCGAACTCACGGATCTTAATACGGCCCAAACCGAATTTACGGAATGTGCCACGTGGGCGACCTGTCAAGGCGCAGCGATTGCGCTGACGAGTCGGATTAGAGTTACGTGGCAATGCCTGCAATTTAAGGCGAGCTTCATACCGCTCTTCCTCAGATTTTGATTGGTCATCAATGATGGCCTTCAATTCGGCGCGTTTACCAGCAAATTTCTTCACAAGGTCTGCACGCTTTTGCTCACGATTAATCAGTGCCAATTTTGCCATGGCGACCTCAGTTTCTGAACGGAAATTTAAATGCGGCGAGAAGAGCTTTCGCTTCTTCGTCGGTCTTTGCTGTCGTCGTGATACTAATATTCATACCACGCAGCACGTCGATCTTGTCGTACTCAATCTCAGGGAAAATAATTTGCTCCTTGACACCGATATTATAATTACCACGACCATCAAACGCACGACCAGACACACCACGGAAATCACGCACACGCGGCAAAGCCACAGTTACGAAACGATCTAGGAATTCATACATTTGAGCGCCACGCAAAGTCACCATACAACCGATTGGATAACCTTCGCGAATTTTAAAACCAGCTATCGCTTTACGCGCCTTAGTTACCACAGGCTTTTGCCCGGCAATCTTAGTCAAATCACCAACAGCGTGCTCAATAATCTTTTTATCAGCAATTGCTTCTGATAAACCCATATTTAGGGTGATTTTTAATATCCGAGGCACTTCCATTGGAGACTTGTAAGAAAACTTCTCTGTCAAATCTGCAACAACTTTTTCTTTATAAAATGCTTGTAGACGAGCCATGATGTTACGCCTTCACAACTTCACCGGTAGACTTATAGATACGGATTTTTTTACCATCCACTACCTTAAAGCCTACACGATCTGCTTTACCAGATGCCGCATTAAATACTGCAACATTGGAAACATGAATCGGCATCAATTTATCAACGATGCCACCAACTGCCCCAGTCATTGGATTAGGCTTAGTCGCTTTTTTTGCAACATTGACACCTGCCACAACTATGTAATTCGCGTCTACGCATTGCTGCACTTGACCGCGCTTACCTTTGTCTTTACCTGTCAAGACAATGACTTCATCGTTTTTACGAATTTTGTTCATCACAACCCCTTACAGCACTTCTGGAGCTAGCGAAACGATTTTCATAAAGCGCTCAGTACGCAATTCACGTGTCACTGGGCCGAAAATACGAGTTCCTATAGGCTCTAACTTTGCATTTAACAAAACTGCAGCATTGCTATCAAACTTAACCAAGGAACCATCTTGACGACGAACACCCTTAGCAGTTCTCACAACAACAGCATTGTAAATTTCACCTTTTTTTACACGACCACGAGGCGCAGCAGATTTAACAGTGACTTTAATTACATCACCTATACCCGCATAACGACGCTTAGAACCACCCAATACCTTAATGCACAAAACTTCGCGCGCACCAGTATTGTCAGCCACTTCAAGCCGGCTTTCTGTTTGAATCATAATGTTCTCTTTCCCAACTTAATCCACACAATCCGCACGATGCAAATCTGTAGTCAGTTTTGGTCCTGCCAGCCAACCCAATACACAACAAACAATGCACGAGCCAACTGATTAGGTGGACGAATTTTAATTACTCTCACAAACGTTTTTCATTCTGCGAAAGGCATTTAGGCTGCCACATACATAATTTGCAAATGACAGCCAACTATTATTACATCAAAAAACAAATTGTGCAATAACTTTATAAAACTTGTGCGACTTGAACCACACGCGTCACAGTCCAAGCTTTAGTCTTGGAAATAGGACGACCCTCTTGAATTTCAACGGTATCCCCAGCCTTAGCTTGGTTTGCTTCATCATGAGCGTGGTACTTGTTAGTACGAACGATGATTTTACCGTACAAAGGATGTTTGACATGACGTTCAACGACTACTGTTACAGTCTTGTCCATCTTGTCAGAAACAACCTTACCAATCAATGTGCGCTTCAATGCCACTTTTGTTTGAACACTAACTTGATCGTTCATTATTTGGCATCCTTCTGATTCATAACAGTTTTTACGCGTGCGATATCGCGGCGAACCTTTTTGAGCTGAGAAGTATTGTTCAATTGCTGCGTTGCAATTTGCATACGCAGACTAAATTGAGCTTTCAACAGTTCATTCAGTTCTTTTGCCAACGCCGCCGGATCTTTACCTTGGAGTTCAGATACTTTCATTTACAACCCCTATTATTGGCCGACTTGACGCACGACGAACGTAGTCAATAACGGCAGTTTAGCTGCAGCTAAGCGAAACGCTTCGCGTGCGAGCGTTTCATCAACGCCATCCATTTCGTACAACATTTTACCTGGTTGAATCTCGGCAACATAGTACTCAGGATTACCCTTACCATTACCCATACGAACTTCTGCAGGCTTCTGAGAGATTGGCTTATCTGGGAAAATACGGATCCAGATACGGCCACCACGTTTAATGTGACGAGTCATAGCACGACGTGCTGCTTCGATTTGTCGAGCAGTAATACGACCACGACCTATTGCCTTAAGACCAAACTCACCAAAAGAAACAGCAGTACCACGGGAATGAGAAATCCCCTTGTTACGACCTTTTTGTTCTTTACGGTACTTTCTACGTGCTGGTTGCAGCATGATTATTCTCCTGCTTTCTCAGCCGGTGCCGCAACTGTTGCGCCATCTACTTTCGTGCGAGCACGCTTGGCTGCAGGTGCTGCTGCGATACCGGTTGTTTGACCTTCTGGACGCTTAGTGCGAGGACGGCTACTTGGCTTACCATCGTCACGGCGAGGACCACGACGCTTCTTATCGTCTTCTGGAGTAGATTCTATAACTGGCGCATCACCATTAGCTAAGCGATCACCTTTATAAACCCAAACCTTAACACCGATGATTCCGTAAGTAGTAGATGCTTCGCTAAAACCGTAATCGATGTCGGCACGCAATGTGTGCAGCGGCACGCGGCCTTCACGATACCATTCCTTACGAGCAATTTCGATACCGTTCAAGCGACCACTAGACATAATCTTAATGCCTTTAGCGCCTAAACGCATCGCATTTTGCATAGCACGTTTCATCGCGCGACGAAACATAATACGTTTTTCGAGTTGCTGAGCAATAGAATCGGAAATTAATTGCGCGTCAATCTCTGGCTTACGAATTTCCTCGATATTGACATGAACTGGCACGCCCATCAACTTGGCCAAATCCGCCTTCAACAGTTCAATATCTTCGCCTTTTTTACCGATTACAACACCCGGACGGGAGCTATAAATGGTAATACGGGCATTTTTTGCTGGACGCTCAATAGTAATACGACCTACTGATGCATTCTTCAGTTTTTTCTTCAGATACGCACGTACTTTAAGATCTTCCCCAAGCATAGAAGCAAAATTACCATTGCCTGCATACCAACGAGATGACCAGTTACGCGTTACCGCAAGACGAAAACCGGTTGGATGTATCTTCTGTCCCATCGCGACTCCTTAATTACCGACAGTCACGTATATGTGACAGGATTGTTTAGAGATACGATCGCCACGACCTTTTGCACGCGCTGTAAAACGCTTCAAAATCGTGCCTTTTTCAACATAGATAGTCTTTACTTTCAACTCATCGATATCAGCGCCATCATTATGCTCAGCATTTGCAATTGCAGATTCCAAGACTTTTTTAATGATTGTTGCACCTTTTTTCGGGCTGAAAGCCAAGATATTCAATGCCTGATCTACTTTTTTACCGCGAATCAGATCTGCCACTAGGCGACCTTTTTGCTCAGACAGACGCACACCGCGCAGAATTGCTTTAGTTTCCATCATTGCACCTATCTCTTAGCCTTTTTATCGGCGGCGTGACCTTTGAACGTACGAGTCAACGCAAATTCGCCAAGTTTATGACCGACCATATTTTCGGACACATAAACTGGTACGTGCTGCTTACCGTTATGCACCGCGATTGTCAGGCCAATAAAGTCCGGCATGATTGTCGAACGACGTGACCATGTTTTAATTGGCTTTTTGTCTTTAATTGCTTGCGCAGTTTCGACTTTTTTCACCAAGTGGGCGTCGCAAAACGGCCCTTTTTTCGCTGAACGTGTCATGTATTACCCCTTATTTCTTGCCGCGGCGTGAGACGATCATCGAGGTCGTGCGCTTGTTGCGACGAGTCTTTTTACCCTTGGTTTGCTGACCCCATGGAGATACTGGATGACGACCTGCTGCTGTTTTACCCTCACCACCACCATGCGGGTGATCAACAGGATTCATAACAACACCCCGAACGGTAGGTCGAACACCACGCCAACGCATAGCACCAGCCTTACCAATCTTACGCAGATTGTGCTCTCCATTACCGACTTCACCGATTGTTGCACGACATTCAATATGGATACGGCGAACTTCACCTGAACGCAAACGAACCTGTGCATAAGTACCATCACGCGCCATCAGAACGACACCAGCACCAGCAGTACGAGCGATTTGAGCGCCCTTACCAGGCAACATTTCGACGCAATGCATTGTCGTACCTACCGGAATATTGCGAATAGGCAAGCAATTACCGGATTTAATCGGCGCTTGGGAGCCATTCATTAACTGATCACCAACGGCCATTCCCTTGGTAGCAATAATATATTGACGCTCACCATCTGCATAACACAACAGCGCGATGTGTGCAGTACGATTAGGATCGTATTCAATACGCTCTACTTTTGCAGGAATACCATCTTTATTACGTTTAAAATCAACTAAACGATAATGCTGTTTGTGACCACCACCGATGTGACGAGTAGTGATATGGCCATTATTATTACGGCCAGCAGTTTTAGATTTCTTTTCCAACAATGCGGCAAACGGACGACCTTTATAAAGACCCTCTGTTACCACTTTTACCATACCACGACGACCTGGCGAGGTTGGCTTCATCTTAACGAGTGCCATGCTTATGCCCCTTCAGTGAAGTTGATTTCTTGGCCCGGCTTTAAACACACAAAAGCTCGTTTTGTATGATTTCTGCGACCATTAAATCTACCAGTACGTTTTTGTTTACCTTGACGATTTGCTACTTGAACAGATTCAACCTGAACCTTAAACAGCAATTCTACGGCAGCTTTAATTTCTGGCTTTGTAGCATCTGGCATAACCAAAAATACTACCTGTTCATTCTTCTCAGCAACCATAGTCGCCTTTTCTGAAATCACAGGAGCCAGCAACACCTTCATCAGGCGCTCTTCGCTATGTTTAACTAATGCGTTCATGCCAGCATCTCCTCAATCTTGATCAATGCAGACTTGGTAATCAATACTTTCTTGTAGAAAACCAAAGAAACTGGATCAGCATAACGAGGCTCTACAACTAAAACATTTACCAAGTTGCGAGCAGCAAGCATCAAGTTTTCATTGAATTCTTCAGTAATAATTAACACTGAATCCAAACATCCCATTGTCTTCAATTTTTCAGACAGCAATTTCGTTTTCGGCGCATCAACAGCAATACTATCTACAATACTCAGGCGACCCTCGCGGGCCAACTGAGACAATATCGAGCAGATACCAGCGCGATACATCTTTTTGTTAACCTTGTGTGAAAAATTTTCATCCGGTGAGTTTGGAAATATACGACCACCACCACGCCAGAGTGGCGAAGATGACATACCAGCACGAGCACGGCCAGTACCTTTTTGACGCCAAGGCTTCTTCGTAGTGTGATGAACTTCTTCACGATCTTTTTGTTTGCGATTACCGCTACGCGCATTTGCCTGAAAAGCAACGACGACTTGGTGAATCAAAGCCTCGTTATAGTCACGAGCAAAAATAGTATCCGGAGCAACAACATTAGAAGCAGATTGACCATCTGCATTTAGGAGCTTCAGTTCCATAATTAAGCTCCGTTCTTCGTTTTAACTTTAATAGCCGGCAATACAATTACCTGACCATTTTTTGCGCCTGGCACGGCACCCCTAACAAGCAATAATTGACGATCAGCATCTACACGTGCGATCACCAAATTTTGCACCGTACGATTATCATCACCAAGATGACCCGTCATACGCTTACCAGGAAACACACGACCTGGGTCTTGCGCCATACCGATTGAACCAGGAACATTATGGGAACGCGAGTTACCATGTGTTGCACGACCGGAAGAAAAATGATAGCGCTTGATAACGCCGGCATACCCCTTACCAATTGTCACACCCTGAACGTCGACCTTCTGACCAACTTCAAACAATCCAACAGGCACAACATCGCCCGCCTTCATCTCAGAAGCCTTAACAGCATCAACACGGAATTCTTTTAATACAGTACCACCTTCAACACCCGCTTTTGCAAGATGACCGGCAGCCGCCTTAGTTACACGGGATGCGCGGCGCTGGCCGAAAGTGACCTGAACAGCGGAATAACCATCTGTTTCAGGAGTTTTAATTTGTGTCACGCGGTTGTTGGATACGTCTAGCACAGTAACTGGAATTGAATCACCATCATCTGTAAAGATACGCATCATGCCAACCTTGCGACCTACAAGGCCCAAGCTCATTTTTTTCTCCATTCTCACCTACGATTGGGTGAGGCTGACTATTAAAAAACTTAAACAAATAGATCGACACATGTCGATCTACAGCTAAGCCTTCGATTATAGCTTGCTAAATTTTATTTCACAAGACTATTTATTTGAAAATGCTAAAAATTATGGTATGTAGCATTTTCTATTTGCGACTATAAAATTTATTGCAACTTGATTTCTACATCCACACCAGCTGGCAAGTCTAACTTCATCAAGGCATCAACCGTTTTATCAGTTGGATCAACGATGTCCATCAGGCGTTGATGAGTGCGGATTTCAAATTGATCGCGAGAAGTTTTGTTCACGTGTGGCGAGCGCAAAACGTCAAAACGCTGAATCCGTGTTGGCAAAGGCACTGGCCCTTTAACAACAGCGCCAGTACGTTTAGCTGTTTCCACGATTTCAAGAGCAGACTGATCGATCAATTTGTAATCGAAAGCCTTTAGACGAATACGGATTTTTTGATTAGTAGACATAACATTTCCTAAAAAGAACGAGCTACGGATATTAAATTCAGATCCGTAGCATTTTTTCAAACAAAGAACAAAATTACGATTAGGTCAAAACAAGTTCATGCTTAATGAAGTCACGAACTCTGACTGAATTAATCGGCCAAGATTTTAGCAACAACACCAGCACCAACTGTACGACCACCTTCACGAATCGCGAAGCGCAAGCCTTCTTCCATCGCAATCGGGTTGATCAGCTTGACTGTGATAGAGACGTTATCACCTGGCATGACCATTTCTTTATCTTTCGGCAACTCGATCGAGCCAGTTACGTCCGTTGTGCGGAAGTAGAACTGTGGACGGTAGTTGTTGAAGAATGGTGTGTGACGACCACCTTCGTCTTTGGACAAGACGTAGATTTCACCTGTGAAGTGAGCATGTGGCTTGATGGAGCCTGGCTTTGCTAATACTTGACCGCGCTGTACGTCTTCACGCTTAGTGCCGCGCAACAATACACCAACGTTGTCGCCTGCCTGACCTTGATCGAGCAATTTGCGGAACATTTCAACGCCTGTGCAAGTCGTAACTGCCGTGTCGCTGATGCCGATGATTTCTAATGATTCACCAACTTTGACGATACCGCGTTCGATACGGCCTGTTACGACAGTACCGCGACCGGAGATGGAGAAGACGTCTTCTACTGGCAACAGGAAGGCGCCGTCAACAGCGCGTTCTGGTGTTGGGATGTAGCTGTCTAGTGCATCAGCGAGTTTCATGATGGCTTCTTCGCCCAGTGGACCTTTGTCGCCTTCGAGCGCCAATTTTGCGGATCCTTGGATGATAGGCAGGTCGTCGCCTGGGAATTCGTATTTGGACAGTAATTCACGTACTTCCATTTCAACGAGTTCTAACAATTCAGCGTCATCAACCATGTCGCACTTGTTCAGGAATACGATGATGTAAGGAACACCAACTTGGCGCGCCAACAGGATGTGCTCACGAGTTTGTGGCATTGGGCCGTCTGCTGCGGAGCAAACCAAGATCGCGCCGTCCATCTGTGCTGCGCCAGTAATCATGTTTTTAACATAATCAGCATGGCCTGGACAGTCTACGTGGGCGTAGTGGCGATTGGCTGTTTCGTATTCAACGTGGGCTGTGTTGATCGTGATGCCGCGTGCTTTTTCTTCTGGCGCTGCGTCAATTTGATCGTAGGCTTTGGCTTCGCCGCCAAACTTCTTGGACAATACTGTCGCGATCGCTGCCGTCAATGTGGTTTTACCGTGATCTACGTGACCAATTGTGCCTACGTTGACGTGCGGCTTGGTGCGCTCAAACTTACCTTTTGCCATTTTATTCTTCCTTCAAAAAGAACGATTTATCAATAATGAACCCACTTCGGCATGAAGTGGGCTTGTCAGATGCTTTAAAACTTTTTAATGGACTGAATTCAGATTATTTTGATTTCGAAGTCACGATTGCGTCGATAACGTTTTTCGGCGCTTCTGCATAATGCTTAAATTCCATAGTGTATGTTGCACGACCTTGCGTTGCAGAACGCAAAGAAGTCGAGTAACCAAACATTTCGGACAAAGGCACTTCAGCCTTAATGATCTTACCGCCGCCACCAGGAATCTCATCCATACCTTGGACCATCCCGCGACGTGAGGACAAATCGCCCATCACTGTACCAGCGTAATCTTCTGGAGTTTCAACCTCAACGGCCATCATTGGCTCGAGAATAACTGGACTCGCCTTGCGACAACCATCTTTAAATGCCATCGAACCTGCCATACGGAATGCGTTTTCGTTGGAATCGACATCATGGTAAGAACCGAAGAACAATGTGACTTTAACGTCAACGACTGGATAACCAGCCAGTACGCCTGAAGCTAGAGTTTCAATCACGCCTTTTTCTACCGCGGGGATATATTCACGAGGAACAGTACCACCTTTGATCGCATCAACGAATTCAAAACCTTTACCCGGTTCTTGCGGTTCGATTTTCAGAACTACGTGACCATATTGACCACGACCACCAGATTGCTTAACAAATTTACCTTCGATTTCTTCGCAAGTCTTGCGAATAGTTTCACGGTATGCAACTTGTGGTTTGCCGACAGTCGCTTCAACGCCGAATTCACGACGCATACGGTCAACAATAATTTCCAGATGCAACTCACCCATACCGCCGATGATAGTCTGACCAGATTCTTCATCCGTCTTCACGCGGAAAGAAGGATCTTCTTGCGCCAAGCGATTCAACGCTAGACCCATTTTTTCCTGATCTTGTTTAGTTTTCGGCTCAACTGCCTGAGAAATAACTGGCTCAGGGAATACCATACGCTCCAAAGTAATGATGGAAGATGGATCGCACAAAGTCTCACCGGTAGTAGCATCTTTCAGACCAACAGCAGCAGCAATATCACCCGCATGTACTTCTTTGATTTCTTCACGCTGGTTTGCATGCATCTGCAAAATACGACCAAGACGTTCTTTCTTATTCTTGTTCGGGTTGAATACTGTATCACCCGACTTAACCATACCAGAATAGACGCGGAAAAAAATCAACTGACCAACAAACGGATCAGTCATGATTTTAAAGGCCAAAGCTGAAAACTTCTCAGTATCTTCTGGCTTGCGCGAAGTCGGCTCGTCGTACTCATCCAATCCTGTGACTGGCGGAATATCAACCGGTGAAGGCAAGTATTCAATAACCGCATCCAACATGGCTTGTACGCCTTTGTTTTTAAATGCAGTACCGCACATCATAGGAACAATTTCAGCCGCAATAGTGCGTGCACGAATTGCTGTTTTGATGTCTTCCTCAGACAAATCGCCTTCTTCAAGGTATTTGTTCATCAACTCTTCTGTTGATTCTGCAGCAGCATCCAACATTTTTTCGCGCCATTCTTGAGCTGAAGCAGCAAGTTCAGCAGGAATTTCGCGATAGTCAAATTTCATACCTTGAGAGGCTTCATCCCAATAGATTGCCTTCATCTTGACCAGATCAACTACGCCCAAGAAGTTTTCTTCTGCGCCGATAGGGATTTGCATCAAAATTGGATTTGCTTTCAAACGTGTACGCATTTGCTCATACACTTTGAAGAAGTTTGCGCCAGTACGATCCATTTTGTTGACGAAAGCCAAACGTGGAACTTTGTACTTATTAGCCTGACGCCATACAGTTTCAGACTGAGGCTGCACACCACCTACCGCACAGTAAACCATGCAGGCGCCATCAAGAACACGCATGGAACGCTCAACTTCGATCGTGAAGTCAACGTGACCAGGAGTATCAATAATATTAATGTGATGCTCAGGAAAATTATTCGCCATGCCTTTCCAGAAGCATGTTGTCGCAGCAGAGGTGATAGTAATACCACGTTCCTGCTCTTGCTCCATCCAGTCCATGGTAGCCGCGCCATCATGCACTTCACCGATTTTGTGGTTTACACCGGTATAAAACAAAACGCGCTCAGTTGTCGTCGTTTTACCAGCATCAATGTGAGCCGAAATACCGATATTGCGGTAGTGCTCAATGGGGGTCTTACGGGCCATAGCTAATCCTAAATCTTTTAATGGACAAAACCGAGCGCAATTTTTTTTGAAAATTACGCCCGGCCTGATTCAAATTACCTGCCAGAACCATTGCATAAAAATACACAATAGCCCCTTACTTTTACTTTTAGAAACGGAAGTGGGAGAAAGCCTTGTTGGCTTCTGCCATACGATGAACTTCATCACGCTTCTTCATTGCTCCGCCGCGACCTTCTGCAGCTTCGAGCAGTTCGCCACCCAAACGTTGTGGCATAGATTTTTCACTGCGCTTATTAGCTGCTTCACGCAACCAACGCATAGACAAAGCCAAACGGCGAACTGGACGAACTTCAACTGGCACTTGATAGTTAGCACCACCAACGCGGCGAGACTTAACCTCAACCAACGGTTTAGCATTACTGATTGCCAGTGCAAACACTTCCAATGGATCTTTACCAGATTTTTGCTGGATGTGATTAAACGCACCGTAAATAATGCCCTCAGCAACAGACTTCTTGCCTGACAACATCAATACGTTTACAAATTTTGCTACTTCTACATTGCCGAACTTTGGGTCCGGCAGAATATCCCGTTTCGGGACTTCACGACGACGTGGCATTTCGATTCCTTTTCAATCTTCAGTTGAGTCGCAGATAACATTTCATCTACTTCTCGCGGCAAGCCATCATAACCTGCCACTTACTCAGCCCATTAGGGGCCGACACTGCTCCATTTTATGGAGATTAATTTACAAGAGTATTACTTCTTAACGGCCTTAGCGCGCTTCGTACCGTATTTGGAACGAGCTTGCTTACGGTCTTTAACGCCTTGAGTATCCAAAGCACCGCGAACCATATGGTAACGCACACCCGGCAAATCCTTTACACGACCACCGCGCAACAGCACTACGCTATGTTCTTGCAAGTTATGGCCTTCACCACCGATATACGAAATTACTTCGAAACCGTTAGTCAGACGTACTTTGGCAACTTTACGCAAAGCCGAGTTAGGCTTTTTTGGAGTTGTCGTATAAACGCGGGTACAAACGCCACGTTTTTGCGGGCTGTTTTCCAGCGCCGGTGATTTGCTTTTGACACGTACAGAAACACGTGGCTGGCGAATCAGTTGATTGATGGTTGGCATCGTTTTTAATCCAACAAAATACAACGTTAAACACAAACCCGGAAACGGTTGCCCGGGGACTTAAATCTTTATTGGCATCGAACTTTCATCCGACACACCCGATTTTTGCTGAGTAAACCAACCATATTTTTGGGAAAATATGCAAGCTATAGACCATCCAAAATCGAGAACTCGCAAGTTTAAACCCTAGATCTTGCCGCTGTCAATCTGTTTGTGTGGGCGTAAGCTGCACCAAATCAAGTAGTTAGCGCGGAATGATCATAAGTTTGGGCTTACAGAATAGCCCGTTTGCGCTGGAATACAAGGCAAGCATTTAGGGTCGTATTCACAAACAGCTTGAAAATAAATTGCAACATAGTTTTTCTCATTAACACCAAGCCATCTTAAATCCTTTATATTTACGCGCTTTAACCGAGAATTAACATTAGGATTTGAGTTGATGACGGATACACTTTTCAAGGCAGTTTTGGCATGAGCTTGTTGTAAATAAGGTGCTGATGGCGAGCCATTGGCAACGAAGTACATCAAAAGTGACCAAAAATGTTCCGTCAGCACTCAAATAGCACGACCGGTGCGCCGGATGGAAAATCTCGGTTTTCGCTGTATTCACGATTCACCGCGCTTGGCGCATGTCTGGGCATCGCGCCTGGCAAATCACACCGGACCACCATCACCATGCCGCCTTTGTTGCAGCCCGCCGCTATTTATATTGTTGTCAGCTATTTTTTACTGTCGGCATTACCATTCTTCTCATTGCTGCTAGGTAAGTCCGTAGAACAGGCTTGGCAGATTGTGATGATGGAAGTAATCACCTGGCTTGCCTTATGGGCAACCATGAAGCGGCCGCGCTGGTTTCACTGGTTGCTGCTCCCTGCTTTTTTTGCGGTACCAACGGAAATCTATTTGCGTCTGTTTTTTGGGCAAGGTATCTCAACGCACCATCTGGGTATCATCGCAGAGACCAGCCCGAAAGAAGCGCTTGAATTTTTAGGCAATAAAGTCTGGCTATTGTTACTCGTATCGATCACCGTCATTGCCTGGTGGTGGAGTATTTTAAAGTTAAGCAAACGAACTCAGGCGCTGGATTGGACACACAAGTCGCGCTGGGTGGTCATCGTCTTAGTGCTGTGCGGCGCAGTCACATGGACTTACGGCGAGCAAGTTGGCATAGCATCTGCATCCGCCAAAGCCAGCGCAAAGGTGTCAACTAGCTTAAGCGCTAGCACCTCTGCCAGCGAGGAAGAAGATGAGGATGAAGACGACGACAGCAGTACCTCGGCACCAACAGCAGCATCAATATCAGTGCCAGCATCTGTCTCAGCACCATCAGTGACAGGTAAAAAGATCACTTTCTATGAGAAAGCCTGGAATCAGCTACTGCCGACGCTCCCCAAACTACCTCATTGGGCAAAGATCCCTTACGACGAGGAAACCTTTGCCCGCACCTGGCCGTTCGGCCTAGTTATCCGGGGCAAGGATTTTTGGAATGAGCGCAGTTATTTGTCGCAGCTTGCCGAAAAGAGTAGTGAATTCCACTTTAAAGCGAGTCTGACTGGCGATAAAAATCAGCCCCAAATCGTCGTCATGGTGATTGGAGAATCCTCACGCTATGACCGTTGGAGTCTCAACGGCTATGAGCGCGCTACCAATCCATTGTTAAAGCAGGAAAGCAAGCTCGTCAGTTTTACCGATGTAGTAACTGCCGTCTCTGCTACCCGTTTGTCGGTACCTATCATCGTCTCGCGCAAGCCTGCGGCACAGAGTTTAAAAGCGGGTTTTGCTGAAAAGTCGTTTATCAGCGCGTTCAAAGAAGCGGGTTTTAAAACATTTTGGTTGTCAAATCAAATGAGCTTTGGGCAATTTGATACGCCGACCTCTGTGTTTGCCAAAGAAGCCGACGTCACACAGTTTTTAAATCTAGGCGGCTTTACGAATAACTCCAGTCTGGATCAAATTTTGTTGTCGCCGATGGAAAATGCCATGCACGACCCAGCAGTTAAAAAACTGATTGTGCTGCACACCTTGGGTAATCATTGGAATTACAGCCATCGCCATCCTAAAGAATTCGACCAGTGGAAGCCATCGTTATTTGGCATCAACAATCCGGCCTATACCGATCTAAAAAACAAGCAAGCGCTCAATAATAGCTATGACAATTCCGTGCTGTATGTTGACTGGATGTTGTCTGAGGTAATCAAGCGACTCAAAACGAGTCAGCAGCTAACCTCGATGCTGTATGTATCTGATCACGGACAAACCTTGTATGACGGCAGTTGCAACCTCGCCTTTCATGGCCATAACACGCAGTATGAATTCCATATTCCGGCTTTCATGTGGTACTCGGACGCGTATCAAGCCCAGTATCCCGACAAGATCAAACAATTGTACAAACACCAGAACGCCAGGCTGTCCACAGAGAACGTATTTCATTCTTTATTGGACATGGCGAATATCCATTACCCTGGCGAGCGCCTTGAATGGAGTTTTCTAAGTCCGAAGTTGCAAACCCATATTCGCTATGTTGATAGCTATGGCTGGACCAACTATGACAATGCGACATTCAAAGGTGATTGCCGTGAGGTGATGGATAAAAAGACACCGCTGACGCAAGAGAAATAAAAAAAACAGGGGAGTATGTGAATTGAAAGCCGTATTGTCCAATCATTCTATGGACAATGTCAGCCAACTACACCATACACCCTCATGTATATAAATTAAACTACCCAAAACTAACCAAAACTCGTCAGATAAGAAAGCGGCGATTAATTCCCGCTTTCTTTAGACATCGTCCGAAATAAAGACCACGCCATTCCGCCGAGTAGGAGTAAACCTGCTGCCAGCGCTGCCCATAACCAGATTTTGTTGGACGCACTTTTGTTCTCTTTTGTCGCTGATGGCTGCGGATTTGCTGCTGCGGATTCGACCGGTGTTGTAGCAGCTGAGATATTCACGCTTGCCGCATCCATTTTAAATACCTGATCTTTACGGTAAGCAGGTAGTAATGTCGCTAGCGGCAGCGCGCTGCTGTCTTTTTGATCCACGCCCCATTGCAGGCTAAACGGTGGATTTCCTCGCGCTAAAAAGGCCAGATTACGTGGAATACTGGCAATTTCTATTGTCGGCGGCGTCGCCCCAAGCAAACTAATCGCACCTGCTGTTTGTAAGCGCAAACGGGTATAAATATCACCGTTCATGGGCAGATTTTCTGACTCGACCTCATACTCACCTTGCTTTAAGCGATACAAGACACTCTGAGTTAATCCAATGAAATTATCTACCGGCGCGGCATCTGCCTGGCGCTTATGGCGCAAAGCATGCAAGACGTATAAAACGTACAGCGGCGAGTGATATAGGCGATGCTCTCCATAGCTTGTACCATCCGGATTACCCGATGTATTCGCTGGTAACTCACCCAAAATCTGCACATCTGCCAGTGTATTAATCTCTGCAAGCCGAATCCGCAGGCTATCGATCGGCGTATTCTTGGGTAACAGGTAATCGCAATAATGAATCTCGCACCTTATCGCCGAAATACGGCTAGACCATTGCAAGGGCGACAGCGTTTCTAGCTGCTTCACACTATCCAGCGTGAACGAGAGTATCGCCGCACTGCGGGCTGAATCAAGCCAACGCAAACGTAAAAACCGGGCATGGACGCCATATAAATCCAGGGTTAGTCGTTCTATCGTCGCGCCCTGTTGTTTGAGTATCGCCAGTTGCTGCTCACCACCTATGCTGCGCCATTGATGCAAATCATCGCTCGCTTCCAGCGTCAAGGGAAACAAACCTTCCGCATTGTCTGCCAAGCTCACACGCGCTTGCAAAAATTGTCCTTGAACCTGGCTGGCGTCGATAATCCAATCGCCGGCCGATGCTGGCGTTTGCGCAGCAAGCTTGCCCGTACTGATGGAAATCAAAGAGCCATCCGGTTTCTGTGTAAAGCTGAGTTGCACATCATTACGCGAAGCAGATTGATCAGCGACGGCCGTTTTCAAAGGAAACACAGGGAGTTTGTTTGATATGAATTCGGGCGCAGTTGCATCTTGCTGCGCTTGCTGAAGCCATGCATACGGCACTGCGGCGCCGCTGGCATTGAGGATGCGAACATCGCGCAAATCGGCGTGAGCGGCAGAAGGATAAATCGTCGTTGGCAAACTCAATTGATAAAACGGTCCGTCACCACTGAGGGTGATGGTAGCTTGCTGAACGGGCTTTGACTTAGTCACATCGGCAGCAGCGATATTGGCGGTCTGTGTAGCAAAAGAAACCGCCATGCACCCAAGCAAGCTGAAGAGATTGCGCGACGTCATACGGTAGCTCCAGATTCGGGCTTTGAAACGGGCTCTGCATCCGGCTTCAGATCAGATTTCTCCGCATGCGACGACTCTTTTTTTACTGGAACAGGCGCAAAGTATCCGACGACCAACAACAGCACGCCCACTCCGATAAACGAGACGATGCGATACAAACCTCCGCGATCGGCTAATTCAACAATAAACAATTTCAGCACCACAACCACCAGCAAGCCTGCACCCGCCATCCACACAGAGCGTGAACCACGGCGGTTGCCAAACAACATCGCTGCGACACCGGCAATTGCCCAGGTAATTGACACCGCAGCTTGCGCCAGCCATGAGGCAAATAAGCTGTCAAACTGCCACTCCACACTCGCCCAATGATGGACGGTGCGCAGTACCAAGCCGGTAATCAATGCCAGTGCTAACGCTGCAACCAGTTTGCTGATGGTAGATTTTAATTGTTCATCATAGGCTTTGACTGGCAACGCTCTCCACCAGGTAACAAGTGCCGCTAAGACCAGCCATTGTCCCAACTCCAGAGGATTGATCAGGGGAATGTAAGGCAGAGGTGCAGCACTGCCAGCGCTAAGAACATTACTGATACAGCACCATAAAAACAGATAGGCGGCAACCGGTGTGCCCGCGATCTCCACATAGGCCTGACGGAATTCGGTCAGCGGCCAGCGAAGCAATACAAACTGTGATCGCACCAGCCACAAACTGATTGCAGGTACCAAAATCCAGCCCAGCATAGGCCATGCCGACCAAGGCTGAGAAATACTACTCATCTGCCATTGCACTTCACGTGCTCCCAGCAAAACAAAGAACCAGAAACCGCATACATGAAACAGTTTGCGGAAAAAATGTTCACTCCAGCGCGCTTGCACGAATAACAAACGTAGATGCCACGCCAAGGCAATTGGCCACAGCAACCAGCCCAAGGCTTGCGAGGGTATAAATACGCCGGTGCCGTAAGCAGCTCTAAATAACTCGATCAAGCCAATCAGCATCAAAGCAGGTAAGGTGAAAAAGGTCGCCTGTCCCATTTGTGACCAGTTGCGCCAACGCGCCAGTACAGACATGACGATAGACAGCATCAGCACAATCGCAATTCTGCTGGTGGGGATAAAACTAAACAAATCGGGATTTAAAAGACGATACGCTGCCTCATCAAACAGAGCGCGCAACAACCATAACAAGCCCCAGACCACTGGCGCCCAAAGTAAAACATCCAAAGAGAGCCATGACTTAGCCGACATGCTGGCATCGTTATCAATTGATTGTTTAGCCGCCATTTGTAAACGATCACCGCTAAACCATGCCGCCAGACCAAATACCAGAGGCGTCCAGAAATTGAATGAATTGTTCATCAAAGATCCGGAGTCGGCCAAAGCGTCCAACTGGGCTAACGCTGGCGCATCGGTTTGGTACAGTAAAAATAAAGGCACGGAGAACACTTGCAATAACAGGGAAAATGCGGCCAATGCACTATGTGACATTCTCAATGCTACCCACAAAGCAAGACAAGCTGTGATCGGCCATATCAACGCGGCTTGCTGAAAATTAATCGCAAACAACATCGCCAGATGCAGCAAACCCACACCTGCAACCACCGCGACTGAATTGGCCAAGGACCAGTTTGGCGCCTGATTATTTTGTTTGGCTTCACGCAAGATTGCGGCCATGCGCCATCCTGCTGTGAATAAAATACATGCGGCGATCACCAGCGCAGTGAGTAAGCCTTGCGTACCGCTTTCTAAGGCACCGTTTGCTGGAACAAGGCTACTGGCAGAGCGATGCAAACCTGCGATAAAACTGACCACAGCGACTACTTGCAAAGTGCCTACGATAGGCAGCAAAGGCTTTAAGCGCCAGCGGTTAGCAACTCCAAATGTCACGACCGACAATACCGCCGTGGCTGCGGCGGCGACAGAAGGAACAAACCATTGCCACGGCAACACAGTCAATGCTGCCATACCCAGCCAAGGTAGCAGAGAACCTGGAATTGCTTCCCAATGGTCTGTCGTGTTTAACGCTGCACGACGATGTTGCAACCACATTGCGAATGCGCTGGCTGCTAGCAAGATCGGGCCAATGCTGGAACCATGCAAGAAGTGACCAACAGCGGTCGCATCTATCGTGATGGTGTTGAGTAATTTATAGGATGCCCCCAGCAATACCAGATACGAAAACCCGCGTGCATACGGGCGACGTTGCCTCACACCCAGCCAGTGCATACCAGCGCCCTCCACCGCCCAAGCCGCGCCAGTCCAGACACCTTCCAATCCCAGCGGAATGGCGAGCGTACCAAAGATAACACCAACAATCGCATATGCCTCAGCCAATAACGCCAGCCCAGTTTTCTCTTTAGAAAAAACTATACGTGCCAGCAATAAATAAAACCCGCTGAGCGCCAATGCCGAAAAGGCGGCTCCGAATTCCCAAGGCTTCATCAGAAGATATTGCAAGCTAAACGCAGTAAGCGGTGTGCCAAACACAAGGGCACTGTCGACTCGGCCAACTTGCACCAAGGCTGCGCCAGCTTGTTTAGCCAAACTGTCAGCCTCAGCTAACTTCGAGCCCAACTTCGCGTCTATCAGAGTGCGGCGCGCAAATAGCAATCCGACCGCCGTAAACAATAAAAAGAATACGATCAAAAATGCCTGCACTGTCGGGTATTGCGCATCGCTGTAATACTGATTGGCCCAGCCCGAGGCGAGGGTGAATGTGCCGACAAAACCGATCACATTCAACACACGCCAGGCATTAAACCAAGCAATCAATACAATCCCAACATCCAGAATCGTCAGGTAAGTGAACAGACCGACCATATGATTACCACCGGTCGACGTCAAGACCGGCGTCGCAAAACCCTCCAGCGCGGCGATGATCGCAAGTGCTGGCGCCTTCTGCAAAATCGCCAGTGCAGCGCCCAGCAAAGACACCGCTAACATAAATCCAAACCCTGCTTCGGCCGGAATTAATCCATGAAATTTAATCGCTGCTAGCGTCGTCAGATAAAACACGCCAACGCCCATGCCCTGCAAAATCAAGCCGTAATCTCGGCGCTTATGTCGCAAGAACCATCCCAGTCCCAATAAGAACATGCCAACCAATGCGACACCGGCGTAGCGCAACTCAATCGGCACCGTAACGCGCTCGGCGGTGTAACGTAATAAGAAGGCTAGCCCAAGGAATAAAATCAGTACGCCAGTTTTCACCAGCGCGTTGCCGCCATAGATCAAGTTACGGACAGGTTCCGGCAAACGATCGCGGAACGGAATCTGCGGCACCGGTGGTCGTCGTGGTGCGATCGTCGGGCGTGCTGTCGCCGCTGGTGTAGTTGCCGATGTCGATGCAGTTACTGAAATTTGCGCGTTGTTTGTATTGGCTTTGATCACGGCGGCTTGTGTTGGCTTCGCTGCTAGCTCCGTTACTGCCGGGTCTGCTGGAGCGGCAACGGATTCTGGCTTCAGAATTGCCGCCATCTCATTGATCGCCTCGGCCAGCGAACTTGTCTGAATTGTTTTAGATATAGGAGCAGAAGGAACCATAGGCACGGCAGCCACAGGACCAATCACAGGCTCTGCAATCACATCAAGCGCTGGCACCTGATCGGTTTCAACTTCGCTGATATGGGATTGTTTGCTGACGGCGCTTGATGCAGCCAGTTGCCGCTCTACCGTCTGCAAACGCCGCTCCAACGCGGCGACCTGTCCCCTGAGTTCGACCAGTTCTGCATTCTGGCTTTTGCCGTCATCAGATTTTTTATTCCGACTGTTCTGACTGAGCACTTGCTTTAAAACATGCGCCGCAAAACCACCAACGATGACATATAACACCGCAGCGTTGGTTGATGAGGTCGCTATACCAAGGATCAAACCAATAATGGCGCCCAATATCCACATACTGCATCCTTTAGATCAATACCCCCGAAACGAGGGAAATAGTCGGGCGATAGTAAACCAGGAATGATGTTATTTCTACAAAATTAAAACAATCGCAAGAAATGGCTCTTCTTTTGCCAGATATTTAAAACGCGTGAGACTACTCAAAGTTATTAAAATTGGGGGAGTATTGCCATCTATAGCCTTGATGTCCATACTTTGTATGGACACTTATAAGAAAAGTTATCATACCCACCCAAGTATAATAATTAAATCAATGTCACAAACAAGACGCACAGCGCGATGCCAACGCAGATCAGATACAGCCCCATTAACATCAGCGCCCGCAGTATCTGCGCCAGCCAGCGACCGTGATAGACCTGCCGTAATGCAATCACAAAATAAACCGGGAACCCAATCGTCAGCAATTCAGACGGCACAAACGGAATCATCAATAGCAAGAACAATAAAAATGTAAATGCGTGCAAATGAAACGCCAATACCAGGTGAACGCCATACACCAGACGCCGGCGGAAATACACCAGCCACAACAAGAACGCAAAAACAGGCATTAGCACGAACACGGCATACGGGGCTTTATGCAAGGCTTCTTTGCCTAATTCTTTTCTGGTTTCTTCGGGATGATGTTCATAGTCCTTAAAGCGTTTTGCCGCACGCTTTATCCATGCAATGGCAATAGGACTGCCTTCTAACTGTGATTTGACTTTGGGTGGTGTTGAGGCATGGGTGTTTTCCACTGTCTCGGATGCCGCAGATTCCTCAGGCGTCTCCTGCAATACGCCATTCTCTCCAACAGATTGCCCAGCCTTACCGCTGTCAGTATCCTTTTTTACATTTGCTTTTGAGGATTCCAGAATATTGCCAATGCTGGCAGCTGTAGCGGCGACATCTTCGTCTGGGTCATCCATCAACTCCTTCATGACCTTCTCTTTGTTAGCCGTCTGTGCTGTCTCAATATCGCCACCACTGACAGGCAGATGTCCGAACAGCCCAAACAGCACAAAAAATATAAAGCTCATCGTCAGATATAGCTGCAAGGGCTTGATATAACGTTGTCGTCTTCCTGCCACGTATTCCGCCGTCAGCCTGCCGGGATGCGCGATCAACATCCATAAGGTGCGGGTTAAGGTGCCTTCCAGCGCGATGTAGTGATGCAGATATTCGTGAATAAATTCCCACAGAGTCGGGGTTTCTATATGCGTTTTTTGACCGCATGCGGGACAAAAATTCTTCGGTGCTGGGTGATCACAATTGGCACAGTAGCCAGTGGAATGATGGTGACTGGAAGTCATGCTGGGGGATGGTCAATAAGTTAAAAAGCAAATGAGATAGCGTCGAAATTGGCGGCTAGATAAAGCGACAAACGTAGAAATAAGTTGCAGTGAAACATGATCAGATTGCAAATGCAAGCTTGGCAAGCTCATGCTGATTTTGGGTCAGGATGATTGCCGCTCAATTCAATCTCCCTTACACTGCGGGTATGCCCCGTGACACACCTCCCTCGCTGACCAGACACTCATCCAACCCGAATACCATCCATCTGGCAGGATCATGGCGGGCGCACACACTAAGCAACCAAGCGCTGATGCAAACCTTGACCAGGCAATTACAAGCGCTGCGCACACCATTGGAGTTGCCGAATAATTTGCGCTGGGATTTGCGCGACATTACCGCACTTGACCATATTGGCGCACAAATTTTGTGGCAAATCTGGGGTAAAAAACGCCCTGCTGATTTGCAATTGCAGACATATCACGAAGGCTTATTTGTCAGACTGGAAGAAGTCAGCCAGTTACCAGTGCCGCACTTGCCAAAAGAACGGTGGGAGCGGGTCAGCCAATTGGGTACATTTGTACTGAGTTTTGTCGAGCATGGAAAAGGTCTGACCATTTTATTGGGGCAGCTCATCCTGGATTTATTCCGCCTGATCCGTCATCCCCTGCAAGGTCCCTGGAAAGAAATTTCTGCCAACCTGTACCGTACTGGTTTTCAGGCATTGGGGATTACGGCGCTAGTTGGTTTTTTGATCGGTATTGTGCTGTCTTATTTGTCGGCGCAACAGTTGCGCGCTTTTGGCGGCGAGTTATATATCGTAAATATTTTGGGGATGAGCATCGTCCGCGAACTAGGACCTTTGCTGGCAGCGATCTTGGTTGCAGGTCGATCAGGGTCAGCGATCACTGCGCAGCTCGGTGTGATGCGGGTGACGGAAGAACTAGACGCCATGCGGGTGATGGGCATACCACACGGTTACAGGTTAATCATGCCGCGGGTGATTGCATTGGCGATTGCGATGCCTTTGCTGGTGATCTGGACCGATGTGATGGCATTAGCCGGTGGCATGCTGGCAGCGCAATCCCGGCTGGGGATGTCACCAACATTTTTTCTGTATAAATTGCCAGAGGCGGTTGCCTTAATTAATTACTGGATTGGTATGCTCAAAGGTGTCACCTTTGGCATATTGATTGCGCTGGTCGCCTGCCATTTTGGCCTGCGCATTAAGCCCAATACCGAAAGTCTGGGTCAAGGCACAACCAGCTCGGTTGTGATCTCGATTACGATTGTGATTATTGCTGACGCGATATTTGCGATCCTGTTTAGTAAGTCAGGATATTACTGATGGCTACTACCTCGATTGCTTCGATTGCCTCGGTTGCCTCGGTTACACCCACTGCCTCCAATTCCATCATCGATGTCCAGCATCTGCGTACCCAGTTTGGTCACGCGGTTGTGCATGACAATTTAAATTTACAAGTGCAGCAAGGCGAAATTTTATCGATCGTTGGCGGTTCGGGCTCGGGCAAAACGGTCTTAATGCGCCAGATGCTGGGCTTGGAGACACCGGCGCAAGGCAATATTCGCGTGTTTGATGAAGACATCCATGCGCCCAGCACCAACAATCTGGATTTTTTACGACGCCGCTCTGGCATGCTGTTTCAGCATGGTGCTTTGTATTCTGCACTCAGCGTGTTTGATAACGTCGCCCAACCGATGCGGGAACTCCGTACCTTATCGGAGAGTCTGATTGCCGACATGGTGTATCTCAAACTACACATGGCGGGGATTGGGTTTGAACATGCGAAAAAAATGCCCGCCGATTTGTCCGGCGGCATGATCAAACGGATTGCGCTGGCACGTGCCTTGGCACTTGATCCCGAATTATTATTTTTGGACGAGCCAACGGCCGGGCTGGACCCTGATCGTTCTGACAGTTTCGTCAAGCTGATCCAATCCCTGCGTCAGCAATTACATTTGACAGTCGTTATGGTGACGCATGATCTGGATACCTTATTCGCCTTGTCCAGCCGGATCGCCGTGTTAGCAGAGAAAAAAGTCGTTACCATCGGCACACCGCAAGAAGTGGTGGCGTTTCAGCACCCGTTTATTCAGACCTTCTTTCTGGGTGGACGTGGTTGCAGAGCGATGGAAGTATTCACGTCACCTGATGTCAAAGATAGCAGTGATCATAGTCATAGTAAGAGCAACAGCGGTAGCGTGGACGATGCGCACGGCAAAGGAGTTAATACCTGATGGAAAACAGATCTCACGCACTGATGGCAGGTTTTTTTACGATTGCCTTATTGGTTCTGGCTGCGGTCTTTGCGCTCTGGCTGGGCAAAGATAAAATCAAGCGCACACCGTATGAAATTGCGACCAAATTGTCGGTCGCCGGATTGAACATGCAAGCCGCGGTGCGCTACAAAGGCATACGAGTGGGGAATGTCAGCAATATCAGCTTTGATCCCACCACACCTGGTCAGATTTTATTGCATATTGAAGTGATGTCAGACACACCGGTGACCAAATCCACCTATGCCACACTGGCTTACCAAGGCGTGACCGGTATTGCGTTTGTGCAGTTGGATGAAGACAATATTCATGCAGATCATGCACCACTACTGGCTTCGACTCAAAACGATGTGATTCCACGGATTCCGCTACGCCCGGGCATGATGCAAAATCTGGAGCAACGTGGCGTCGCCATCCTGAACCAGACCGAAGAACTGACTAAGCGCCTGAACCTGTTGCTCGATCCAAATAATCGCCAATCCATCGCCACCGCAGTAGAAAACATCGGCAAAGCCGCCGCCGCTTGGCAAACCGTGCCGGAAAAACTTGGCCCGGCGCTGGACAAATTGCCCGCACTTGCCGAGCAAACCCAGAGCACTCTGATTGCGATCAAAACCTTGTCGGGCGATGCCAGCAAACTCAGCAATAATATCAACCAGTTCACGGTCAGCATGCAGGCACCAGACGGCCCTTTAGCCAGGCTCAACCAGTCAGTAGAACAAATCAGCGCCGGCATCAGTCAAGAAACCCTGCCCAAAATCAATGCCATCACCAACGATGCCCGCAGCAGTTTGCGCGCGATCAACCGTACCACCGATGCACTCAATGAGCGCCCGCAAAGTCTGTTATTTGGCAATGCAGCGCCAGCACCAGGGCCTGGTGAACCGGGCTTTGTCGCACCGAAGTAATCGCGTATAAAAAATAAGGATTGTTCATGAATCACAAGCAGATTTATCCATCACTTTCTGGTGTCATACGGACGTATAGCTTGATGTTAATTGCACTGGCAATAGTTTTAACAGGCTGCTCAAGCGCTCCGGCACAGAAGCAAAGTTATGACTTTGGGCCTTTATCTGCGTCGGCGTCTGCATCGACTGCGATTACTCCCACATTGGCTATCAGTCTGGCAGATATCAATGCCCCCGCCTCGCTAGACAGCACAGCGATGCTATACCGGCTGCAATACGATAATGCGCAGCAAGCGCGCCCGTACGCGCAACATCGCTGGAGCATGCCTCCAGCGCAATTGCTGACACAGCGATTAAAAACCAGAATCGCCGCGGCTGGCGGTACCGTGATCGCCAGCCGGGATGCAGTAAGCAGTTTGCCAGTCTTGCAAATGGATCTAGATGAGTTTTCACAATTGTTTTCCTCCGCTAGCAGTAGCATTGCGCAAATCCAAATCCTCGCTACCGTCTTCAAAGGACGTAATCTACTGGCGCAGCGAAGTTTTCAGCAGCAGGTCGTAACGCCAACTGCGGATGCGCCGGGCGGTGCAAAAGCCATGGTCACTGCCAGCGATGCCTTGATCAGCGACGTGATTACATGGATGCAGACATTAAGGTTGAACTAGAGAGAATTTGTTTTGTTCACATTGCTAGAAATGGAAATAAAATCGAAGTCGCTTTTGCTCCATCTCCCGCAAGCGGGAGATGGGAATAAAGTCAGGAACAAAACGTAAAATAATATAGTGCTCTTAATATACTGGTAGTAGGTATATATTGAGTGTCCATACGATACCTGGACAATCCGGTATATTTATAAAAAATAATGGGGAGTATATTGATTCAACCCTCATTCTCGATCATCGCAATGCAGAATACGTCGTCAAAAAATATCGAGCCGCAGATTGAAACGCCACTTGAAATCCAGCGCCAGGCCTCGCCATTTGCGCGGGTCGCTTTGCTTGCGTATGCCTTCCTGATTGTTTATGCCAGTCTGTACCCTTTCTCCGGCTGGCAAAACGATAATCTGGCAGCACTGACCGATGTGATAAAACAGTGGCCACGCTATTGGACTGGCTTTGATGCGGTTACCAACGTGATCGGCTACATGCCACTAGGTATGCTGATTGTATTTGCGCTATATCCGGTGTGCAGGCGGCGCTGGTCCGTGTTGATTGCCTCGTTTTCTGGCGCGGTACTCTCGGCTAGCATGGAAACGACGCAGTATTTTTTGCCCAGCCGCGTGACCTCCTTACTGGATTTTTTGACTAACTCTGGCGGCGCTATTCTGGGGTCCATACTCGGTGCGCTGCTGATCCCCTTGCTGCTAGAAAAAGGACGTTTGCGATTACTCCGCAAGCAATGGCTGTATGGGGAAGCCAGCCGGGAAGTCCTAGTGCTCGGCTTGTGGCCAATGGCACAAATTTACCCGCAAGCCTACTTGTTTGGTCTGGGTCAAATCCTGCCGATTTTATCGTTTTGGCTGAGTGATTTTTTAGATATGCCAATTGACTTGGGCGGCATGCTACTCAACGGGATAGAACTCAGTCCAGAGAAATTCCTGCTGGCAGAAACCATTATCACGGCCTGCGGTTGTACCAGTGCGGTACTGATTTGCCTGTTTATTCTGAATCGCCATGCGCCCAAGGTCCGCTTATCAGGCTTACTTTTACTAGCGGCTATTGGCATCAAATCACTAGCAAGCGCCCTACTGTTTAAACCGGAATATGCTTTCGCCTGGCTTACTCCCGGCGCACAAGGCGGCCTATTGATCGCGCTGATTATGTTGTACGGATTTTCGTTCGCACCGCACCAGGTGCAGCGACGGCTAGCGATTTTGATGCTGGTGATTAGCTTAACGGTAATTAACCTGATCCCCAGCAATCCTTACTTTACGGTCACGCTGCAAACCTGGGTGCAAGGCAAGTTTCTTAACTTTAACGGCGCTGCGCAATTTTTATGTCTGCTCTGGCCATTCATCAGCTTGTGGATATTGCTGAGCAGAAAAACATCCATCAAGAGTAAATAACTATCATCAATAAAAAACGTAACGAAGTGTTCCGATCTGCTTACGTTGAGCTTGATCCTAGTTTGAGCGTGTATCATAGTCGCCTATGCATTCGTCTACATCAAATGCGCTCACTCACCTCAGAACACGATAAATGATCATGGCTGATACTCTTAATAATTCCAAAACTCCCGACGCACCGTATTTTGAAAAGCATGTTTTTTTCTGCATGAACCAACGTGAAGATGGCCGCCCTTGCTGCGCTGATCGTGGCGCGCAGGCTGCTCAAGAACATACCAAGAAACGGATTAAGCAACTCAACCTCAGCGGTCACGGCAAAATTCGCATCAACAAGGCGGGATGTCTGGATCGCTGCGAAGAAGGTCCAGTGATGGTGATTTATCCGCAAGGTACTTGGTACACCTTCGTCGACCAATCCGACATCGATGAAATTATCGAAGTGGATCTGGTCGGTGGCGGTACGGTAGAGCGCCTCAAGATTTAAGTTTGAAGATTTAACAATATGAATGCCCAAACAGAATATTTTTTCTCGCAAGGTGCGGTTGGTCAGCTGGAATGTGCACTGGATTTACCTGATGCAGAACATTTTCCAGCACCACGCGGGCTTGCCTTAGTTGCTCATCCGCACCCCTTGTTTGGAGGGACGATGGATAATAAAATCGCCCAAACACTGGCACGTGCTTTTGTTACCTTGGGTTATGTCGCAGTCAGGATGAACTTTCGCGGCGTCGGCAAGTCAGAAGGTGTGCATGACAACGGCGTCGGGGAAACTGATGACATGGCTTTACTTCTGGCGCAGATGCGGACGCGTTATCCTGATCTGCCGCTGGCCTTAGGCGGATTTTCTTTTGGTACCTTTGTGCAGGCACAATTGCAACAGAAGCTGATTGCGCAAGGCACGCCAGCAGAGAGACTGGCATTGATCGGTACCGCGGCAGGCAAATGGCCGATGCCGGATGTACCAGCCAATACGATTTTGATCCATGGCGAACTCGACGATACGATCCCGCTGCAAGCCGTTTTTGATTGGGCACGACCACAAGATATTCCCGTCATTGTGATCCCGGGAGCAGATCATTTCTTCCATCGCAAACTACAACATATAAAAAATTATGTCGTCAATTTGTGGGATGAGTCTGCCAATGCAGGCTAACCCACGCTAGACCAAACTTGTCCGCTAGACGATGAACGTCCTTACTGTTTTACTTTTCAATGCTACTTTTTTACTGATTCAATGAAAAAATTTCTCGCTAGATTCCTCTCCGTCAGCTCCTCCGCTGTCCTCGTACTTGCCAGCGCATTGTCAAGCCTGACTGTCAGTTGCATTGCCAATGCCCAAAGTCTGCCAGCGCCCACGATTGCCGCTAAATCCTGGATTTTAGTCGACACCACCAGCAATCAAGTCATCGCATCACAAGATGCGACGCTGCGTATTGAACCTGCATCGCTGACCAAAATCATGACCGCGTATCTGGTGTTTTCTGCGCTCAAAGATAAAAAGCTCGATCTGAATCAGTCTGTTAACGTATCGACTCACGCATGGAAGGTCGATGCCAGCAGCTCCAAAATGTTTATCGAGCCAAACAAGCCTGTCACCATCAATGAATTGCTGTACGGTCTCATCGTTCAGTCGGGTAATGATGCCGCTGTCGCGCTGGCGGAGACGGTAGCGGGCAGTGAAGAAGCTTTCGTCGTCCAGATGAATAAAGAAGCTGAGCGTATGGGCCTTAAGTCCAGCCACTTCGCTAATCCACATGGTTTGCCTAGCCCTGAGAATTATTCTACGGCACAAGATTTGTCGACTTTGGCTGCGCGCCTGATCAATGATCACCCACAGTTTTATAAAACCTATTACTCGACCAAAAGCTTCACGTATAACAAAATCACCCAACCAAACCGCAACCGCTTATTGTGGCTAGACCCAACCGTTGATGGTATGAAAACGGGCCACACCGAAGCAGCAGGTTTTTGCCTGATTGCCTCCGCGATTCGCCCTAATGGTAGCGGTCAGCGTCGCCTGATTTCTGTCGTCACAGGCACTGCCAGCGATCAGGTCAGAGCGCAAGAAAGTTTAAAACTGCTGAACTGGGGTTTCCTCAATTTTGATACCGTCAAGCTGTATGAAAAAGGTCAGGCCATCGCCACACCAGAAGTCTGGAAAGGTACACAAGCCCAAGTCAAAATCGGCTTCACGCGTGATCTGTACGTGACTTTGCCAAAAGGTGCTGCCGCCAAACTGAAACCTGCTCTGGAACGCAAAGATCCGCTGGTCGCTCCTATCCCATTGAATAGTCAGGTTGGCACAGTCAAGATGATGTTGGACGGCAAACCGGTCGCAGAATTTCCAGTACTGGCGTTGGAGCAAGTCGATCAGGCAAGTATCTTTGGTCGCGCCTGGGATTCTTTACGCTTGCTATTTAAGTAAGCGATAGCTTTCAGATGCGCTGATGGATTGATTCATCAACGCATCCTCAAAAAGGACAAGGCTCATGCAGTTCTTGTCCTTTTTTCTTATTATTGATCGAGATTAAAATAGAGTTTTTCTGATTTGACCTTCACAAAAATCAAGACTTTAAAACCAATGAGCCGCACCTCCTTTACAGTCCGCGCCGCAGAACCTGCAGATGCCATCCGTCTGAAAGCGCTCGGCATTCACGTCTGGTTGCACACGTATGCAAAAAATGGCATTTCTGATCCTATTGCCCGCTATATATTGGAAGAATTTACTGTCACAAAAATGCGCGCGCTGATCGCAGACAACAAGCAGCGCGTCTTGGTCGCTGAAAATAACGACAATTTACTCGGCTATGCGACGCTTAACATGGATCACCTCATGGATCAACCCATGGCTGACCTAAGCGACAAACCAGCAGATCAGCGACGCGCTAAATTAGAGACCTTGTATGTGCAGGAGCACTTCACAGCTAAAGGCATAGGACGGGCGCTGCTGCAAAGCGCCTTACAAGAAATCGAAGGGAAATTCGATACGCTATGGCTAATGGCAAACGCGCAAAACCAGCGCGCAATTGATTTTTATCTTGCCATGGGTTTTGTTGAAGAAGGCATTACTTATTTTGATCTGGAAGGAAGCCAGCACAAGAATTTGGTGCTGGCATACACTGCAAAAACCTAAAGAGATTTCTTGTTTCTTTGCATTCTCTATCTGGAATTGCTGTTGACGAAGTACTCAGCGATTCCAGAGAAAAATACATTTATTCAACAATCACTCGCTCTTTACCCAACGCAGAATGTGATCGTTTAGATTTAAACACTGGGAAAAACACTTCAATATGCCAAGCCTCTTTCCCATATTGAACATCGTCCATCAGGCCAACTTGTTGGGGATATTGGCGCGTAATTAAGGCGCTTTTAAACATGATGTCCCAGATGAATAAGAAATTACCAAAATTGCCTTTGTAATGACCTATACCGTCATCCATCGTAATCGCATGATGCGCATAGTGCGTGGCAGGTGTAGAGATGGTGCGCTCTAGCAGCCACATTAATGGTCTTGTCAGACGGAAACGATACAGAGGCTCATCCCAGCGTACTGCGCTGTGAGCACCGATAATGACCAAGAGTTTGAGGACGACATAGACCACATACACCTTGGCAAATCCAAGAAAAATCAATGCAGAGGAAATCCAAATTCCCGGCATCATCGCGTAATATAAAAAATTATTTCGATACACAATACGAACGCTCATATAGCTGGCGGAATGATGCACGCGATGCAGTGGCCACAGCAAAGGCGTGTGCGAAATCCGATGCCACCAGTATTGCGTCATATCATCAGCAACTAGCAGAATCAAAAACATCCCCCACCACGGCAAGAACGAAAGGCTATTTTTGTACTCAGGAAAATAATGCTGCCCTATCCACAGAATGCCAAACAAGATGCCGGGCTGTATCAACACCAGTAGCAAGACAGGCACTAAAATCTCAGTCTTCCAATCATCTTTGGCAACGTTGAGTTTTTTAAATCGACCGGTGAGGATCTCTAACACCAAGAAGATAACGAAAGCGAGTGTAATCAATAAGGGCTGTAGCAAATCCATTTTGTCTCCTGAGGATAAACCAGTTATTTTTATTTATTCAAAATAGTAACCGTAAATATAAGCTCGTTGTTCATGACTTCATTTGCTTTAAACTTTATATAAACTACTGGCCAGACTGATAAAAACATCATAACAACCTGTAGAAATCGTTCGGCATAACCTAACTTGGTTTCGTTAAACAGAACATGCAATAGCTTTTTATCACCCATAGATATGCTAACTTTGCATCGATCCTATCAGCAGCTTATGTAAGAATGAGGTTCCATCACTCACCCGGTATCCCATCATGAACGACCCACTTGTTTACCTCAACGGCAGCCTGACTCCGCTCTCTGAAGCCAAGATCCCTGTGCTGGATCGCGGCTTTATTTTTGGTGATGGTATTTATGAAGTGATCCCGGTGTACGGTCGTAAAATGTTCCGCGCTGATCAGCATCTGGCGCGCTTGTTCCGCAGCCTGGCAGCGATCGGTATTCCAAATCCGCATGACAAAGCAGGTTGGCTGGCATTGATCGCGCAGGTGATGAATGCGCATCCGGCGGATGATCAGATGGTGTATTTGCAAGTGACGCGTGGCGTGGCCAAGCGCGCACATGCGTTTCCGCAAGAGATGGTGCCGACGATCTTCATCATGACCAACCCGATTGTGTTACCGTCCGACGCGGTGCGAGCCAAAGGTGTGGCTTGTGTCTCGATGGAAGACAAACGCTGGTTACGTTGCGAAATTAAATCCATCTCTTTGCTGGGTAACGTGCTGGCAGCGCAGAATGCAGCAGAACATGGCGTCACCGAGAGCATTCAGTTCCGCGATGGATTTTTGACCGAGGCATCGGCGTCGAATGTCTGGATTGTCAAAGATGGCGTTCTGTCCGGTCCGCCAAAAGATCATCTGATATTGGAGGGCATACGCTACGGACTAATTGAAGAATTGTGTGCCGCTGGCGGCATTCCGCTGCAAGCCCGCAAAATCACGCAAGACGAAGTATTTGCAGCGGACGAGGTGTTGTTGTCCTCCGCGACCAAAGAAGTGCTTGCGGTCATCAAGCTAGACGAGCAGACTATTGGAAACGGCGTGCCCGGCCCCATCTATCAGAAACTATATGCGGCCTATCAGCTTGCCAAAGCCGCTTAACACTTTCTGAATGTTGTGATCATGTCAAACCAAATGCTGCCTCCTGTCGATCCCGCCGCGAGCCTGATCGAATACCCAAGCGACTTCCCCATCAAAATCATGGGGGCGATGCATGATGACTTTGCGCAGACGATGCTGGAGGTGGTGGTGGTACATGATCCTAGCTTCCACGCAGGCAAGATGGATATGCGGCCTTCATCGAAAGGTAATTATCTGGCGATCACGGTAACGGTTGTAGCCACAAGTCGTGAGCAACTGGATAATTTATACCGCGCTTTGTCCGGTCATCCTATGGTGAAAATGGTGTTGTAGGCAAAGCTGTTTTAGACCAAATCTTTACGTCATTGCTGGGTTAATATTATTTCAACCCAGCCTGACGACATCGCTACATCGCCCTCTTAAATAAAACATAACCCCATATACTCACGTAGAGTATTTTTAATTGTCCTTATAAAACTTGGACAATTGGTTGTTTTTATCAAAAATGATGGGGAGTATCGAAAAACTATCCTGATCAGTTGTAGGTTTTATCAGCAGGCGCATACGCTGTCTGCCCCAACAATTCGCGCTTCAGGCTGTCTTGTACTGGCTGGTCGCCTAACCAGATGCGGAAAAATACCCGGGCGAACTGGTCGCCTGGCAACACTGTGCCGAGTTGAGTTTTGTTGACGTAGGCGCTGGAGCCAATCCCAGGCACATAATCAAAGGTGATGGTGTCGCCGTTTCTGACCATGGGAATAGTGCCGAACACCTGACCAAACGACGCCATTTGTATCGTCACATCGGACAAATCCTTGGCTGTATTGTTTTTGCGCATGCCTTTTAGCATGGCGGCAGCCAGCTCATTGACGTCGATATCCCGCAAGATATGCAACACCATTTTGCGGGGACCACTGGCGATAATCTGGGCAGGATTGTCGGTTTTTACCGGCACGTACAAAGCGGCGACATAGGCTTTGGCAAACAAAACTGAACGGGTACCGGCGCCGTTTAAGACCAGTTCTTTATTCGCTAAGGTAACTTGATTAGGAATTTTGACTTGCTGTATTTCTACTGCTTGGCTGGGAGCAGCCAGTGCAAACAAACAAAAGCTGGCGATGGTGGCACACGTGCGGGCAAAGCGAGAAATCGGATTAGTCATTTTGGTTTTTATAAAATTAGATTTAATCCTCTATTTTATCTAAAAATTAAGCAAAAATAACAAAGTTGCAAAGCCATGTCTTGTGCGCTGCAACGCCCAAGCGCACTGAGTTCGGACGGAGTTCGGGCTGAGTTTAGATTAAGTGCAGTGTGCAATATAAATTTGCGCTGATAAGAACAGGCGCAATAAAAAAGCTAAGGGCCAGTCAATAAGCTGGAACCTATTCAGCCGCAATTTCTTCCAATAACCAAGTCCTAAACGCTCTGACTTGCGGCCGCTCCAATGCATTCGCCGGATATACAAGGTAATACGACACGGGGCTGGGCAAGACAATATCAAACAAGCGCACCAGACTGCCGTTACGGATATCGCTTTGTACGATCGCATGCCGCCCCAGAGCAATACCCTGCCCGTCAACAGCAGCACGCGCCAGCATGGACGAGTCCTGAAAGATCAAACCACCGGTCGGTTCTGCATTGGACAAACCCGCGGCGCGGAACCACGGTTCCCAAGGCTCGCGGTCACAGCGCAACAAATGCGCCTGCGCCATTTCGGCTGGCGTGGCAGGTAAATGTCCACCATTAAAATGCGGACTGACGACGGGGTAATACGTGTCGTCCATGATGTGTTCGCTCTTCAGCCCCGGATAATCGCCGTTGCCAAAGCGGATGCCGATATCAATTGATTCTCGTCCAAAGTCGGTCAAATGGTTACTCGACTGCAGACTGACTTCCAAACCAGGATGCTGGTCGATAAACCGCCCTAGTCGCGGCGATAGCCAGCGTGCAGCAAAGGAAGGTAGCGCGGTAATTGCCAGCCGCTTTTGTTGCTGACGACCTTTGAGCACATCCGCTGCCTTAGCAATATCCTCCAGCGCAGACCGGATCGCGGTGGCAAATTGCTCACCGTCATTGGTGATCGTGATGCGTTTGCCACGACGGGTAAACAATTGCACACCTAGTTCTTCTTCCAGCGCCCTGACTTGATGGCTAATGGCACCATGCGTGAGATGGATTTCATCAGCCGCACGCGAAAAATTTTGATGCCGTGCGGCCGCTTCAAAGGCCCGCAAAGCGGCCAAATTGGGCAAATGTCGAAAATCATTCATGGTTAATAAGCTTAGGTAATCAGATGTTTTTCTATGTGAACCATTTTAGCAAGCAAATCCAAAATTACTCGTTTTGTTTCTCTATCTCATGCAACTACAATGCTTTCATCGCAGCGCAACATGAGATTTTTCCTTTATAAATCAATGGCTCGCTGATTATCATGCAGTAAAGCAAGGGGTTCTGAAATGACAAATTATTTAGCAAAACCATCGTACACCATTCCTGCCGGTAAAACCGTCTCTGGCACCTCTGAGCAAGCACGTCTGGTAACCGTGACTTGTGGCCGCGTCTGGTTGACGATTGAAGGTCAGGAGAAAGATTTTTGGCTGACAGCGGGTGAATCTCTGAACATACCGGCCAAGCGCTTAATCGTGATCGAAGCGGATCAGCAGGCTAGTTTGGTTGAAATGACGAATGCTCATGTGACCTCGATCGCTCAAAAAATTGAAAGTGATAGCGAAGACCGCTTGTTGACGACAGCATTCTTTAGCAAACTGTCGCAAAAACTCAAACATCACGTATTTGCGTAATTCGATTTGCGTAATTCGTTTAGTCATCCGCTGATACAAATTGATGAATTTAAACAGACCGAAGGTTTTAGCAATATACCTTCGGTCTAGCTTTAACCCAGATTTTCCATTGGAACAGCGACAAGTGTGCCTTTGGCGAACTGACTGGTTAGACGCGACGACGACGCAAGCTGCATCTTGCTAGGAGGAGCAACAACGCCAGGCAGTTCGCCAAAGGCGCAATTGTTGCTGTAGCGTTTCCACTCAAATCGCGGTGGTGCTATCCCTCTGAACACCGCACGCCGTCTGCGTTTCTGCGAAGTGGCAGCGGTCTAATGGAAAATCTGGGTTTAACTGAGATATGTAAGCCAAGTCCAAGTGCGCCGCACACGATGTTACACTTGCGCCCTATGTCTGCCATCTCCGCCTCCCCTATTTCTTCCCAGCTGCGCATCATTGATCGCGGCATTGAAGACTATCAAACCACCTATGACGCGATGCGCGCTTTTACCGATGCACGCACCGAACTGACGCCCAATGAATTCTGGATTGTTGAGCATCCGCCAGTGTTTACTCTCGGCCTTGGTGCAGATCAATCGCACGTGCTGGCCGCGCATGAGATTCCGGTGATTCAAACTGATCGTGGCGGCGAAGTGACTTACCATGGCCCAGGGCAAGTGGTGATTTATCTGCTAATGGATTTACGTCGTGGTCACCCCAAAGCGCGCCTGTTTGCACGTGAGTTCGTGAATAAAATCGAGCAAGCCGTTATCAACACGCTGGCAGCGTATAATCTTGGTGGTGAACGCAAGCAAGGCGCGCCCGGTATTTACGTCAGCGATGGCGCCTGGCAAGGCGCAAAAATTGCAGCACTTGGCTTAAAAGTCCGCGGCAATGGCTGCACTTATCACGGCGTATCACTCAATGTGACAATGGACCTGACCCCTTTTTCCTGGATTAATCCTTGCGGTTATGCCGGTCTTGCGACGATTGACATGACGACTCTGGGCGTCAGCGTCCCGCTGGCAGATGTGCAACATGCGCTGGCGACTAATTTACAAGACCTTTTGACCGTATCCTGACATAGCAACTGATCAGCACCATGACAACAGAAAACACTCCCGTCTCTACTCTGGCTCCCGCCTACGATCCAACCGAAAAACAAAAAGGCGCGAGTAAAACTGCGCGTATTCCCATCAAGATTATCCCGATGGAACGTTTGCCAAAGCCGGATTGGATACGGGTTAAAGCAGGCTCGCCGACGACACGTTTTTATGAAATTAAAGACATCCTGCGTGCCAACAATCTGGTCACAGTATGTGAAGAAGCCTCTTGCCCTAACATCGGCGAGTGCTTTGGCAAAGGCACAGCGACCTTCATGATCATGGGTGACAAATGCACACGCCGTTGCCCATTTTGCGACGTTGGTCATGGCCGCCCAGATCCGCTGGATGTCAACGAGCCACTGAATCTAGCAAAAACAATTGCTCAGCTCAAACTGAGTTACGTCGTCATTACCTCAGTAGATCGTGACGATCTACGCGACGGCGGTGCAGCCCACTTTGCAGAATGCATTACCAAGATCCGCGAACTCTCACCTAAAACCCGAATAGAAATTCTGACACCGGATTTCCGTGGTCGTATGGATCGTGCACTAGAAATTTTGAACCTGGCACCACCCGATGTCATGAATCACAATCTGGAAACCGCACCGCGCTTATATAAAGAAGCGCGTCCGGGTTCGGATTATGAATACTCATTAAATTTGCTAAAGCGTTTTAAAGAGCAGCATCCAAATACCCCGACCAAATCCGGCATCATGGTTGGCCTGGGTGAAACCGATGAAGAAATTCTGCAAGTCATGCGCGACATGCGTGCCCACAATGTCGATATGCTGACGATAGGCCAGTACTTATCACCAAGCGGCCACCATCTGCCAGTACGTCGTTATGTACACCCGGATGTATTTAAAATGTTTGAAGAAGAAGCCTACAAAATGGGCTTCGCACATGCTGCGGTCGGCGCCATGGTCCGTAGTTCCTACCATGCTGATCAACAGGCGCATGGGATAGGGTAATTTAGTTTTAGCAAAACCAATTGAGGCTTGTCACCGATCAAACCGGAGGTACTCTGGGCAAGTCTCAATTGTTAACGTATCAGATGGAATCATGCTCCATTCACCTAAGCAATCACGCTTATCTCGCAGTAAAAATCAACGCAGACACAAAAGCATTTCGAGAATATGAATAATATTTTGATTTCGCTATTCCAATCCCATCCTATTTGAAGTGCTAGCCGCATTATCGTAAACGGCCGCGATAGCACTTACTTCTTTTTATACTGGCATTTAAATTTTCTTATTTATTAGCAATAAAAATGATGAAAAAAATGTAACTCACAGCTAACCTATCAAGAAAAGATGTTATTTTTTCTTGCAAAAAGGTCAAATTCATGATGAAATGCATAACTTTATAATTGCCAATTAAATAATTATTTAAGGCATTATTATTGCATTCCAGGAGCAGTACCCTCATGTCCCAATTCCCCGCCCTGCAAGCGCAGCTTACGCAGTTTGCCAGTAACGCCGCCAGTGGCTTGCTCAGCCAGTTCTCTGGCGAATTTTCAAGCGACACCCGGCTCTACGACTTCAGTCTGCAGAATGCAGAACAAGTGGTGGACTTCGGATCGGGCGGCTTGCTAGTCGAAGGCTTCGCCGCTCAAGAAGCGCTGCACAGCATTAGCACACGAGACGTCATCCTGTTATCAACCAATCCCAGCATCAAGCTAAGTAGCTTACTCACCCAAACCGCCAGCCTGCACATCAGCCTCAGCGACGGCAC
>NZ_JBEONQ010000030.1:0-55114 GCF_040544445.1 Undibacterium sp. GrIS 1.8
ATGATAGTGCTGCAACCAGTGTGAAAGTAGGTCATCGTCAGGCTTTTATTCCGCAAAGCCCTTAACTCCACAGAGTTAAGGGCTTTTGCCTTTTTTAACATATGCAATTAACTCATGAGTAGTAAGCTAGTACAGATAGAAATGACAGACGTTCCCAGTAAATAGTGGAAATTATGTGAAAAATATCTGGACAGCGGGATAGTAGAAGCAGTATAATTTTGCTTCTGTAGTCGTGGTGACAAACGATGAAGATTATCTGAATTAAGCAGATCGGGTGCTTAGCTCAGTTGGTAGAGCGGCGCCCTTACAAGGCGTAGGTCGGGAGTTCGAGCCTCTCAGCACCCACCATCAGATAAGCTTGTAGTACCAAGGTTAAGTAGTTTCGGAGTGGTAGTTCAGTTGGTTAGAATACCGGCCTGTCACGCCGGGGGTCGCGGGTTCGAGCCCCGTCCGCTCCGCCAGAACAAAAAAGACGAGCAAATTGCTCGTCTTTTTTTATGTTCGTATTTCTATTTCTGGTGAATGCTTCTCGTAGATAATTTCTATTTACCTGTACACATACCTCAGAATAAAAATATCGTATCCAGGCTATGTTTAGCGCACCAATATCTCCGAGTTATAGCTGATCGAGTCACTTTCATAACTAGTGAAATAATGGTGTGCTACTAGCGCTAACTTTAATCTTAAGCTGCTATCGCAGTTGAAATTTCTCCGCCAAGCGCGAATACCAAATCGTCCAGCATGCTAGCCAATTCGGCACTCATTAGCATGAAGTCGGCATCAAAACGCTCCTCATCATTGCTGGTACGTTTATCGGTATCTTCATCCAGAATATCCAGCGGTTTAATACGTTTAACCGCCAATGTCTCTGTCAGTACAAAAGAGATCCGGTCGTTCCAGGTTAATGCTAGCTTGGTGCACTGCTTACCCGCCGCAATATGCCGCTGTACATCATCTGCATCCAAAGTATGGCGAACATAACGGACGGTCGCCTTATCTTCGGTATGCGCTCTTAATTCTGTGTCCTGATCTATGGTGAAACCTTTTGGCGCTTCATTGCCGACTAGCCAATCTGTCATCGCGGCCGTAGGCGACATTGTTACACGCAAACTCTCTAACGGTAATTTGCTAGTGCATTTCAGTAGAAGTTTAATTACTTCGTCTGCCTTGTTTGGACTGGATGAATCAATCACCAGCCAACCGTGATCGGGATCAATCCATACCCAGCTTGTGCGCTTGATGCCGAAGGCGCGTGGTAACAATTCCTCCGTTACCCGCTCCTTCAAATCTTTCATTGCCTTGCGGCCTGGCGCAAATCCTTGCTGCTCTTCCAGTTCAATAGCGCGTGCTTTCGTCACCTGATTGATCACCGTGGAAGGTAATAATTTCTTTTCCGTCGCAAGCAGTAAGAACAATTGGCTACCAACGCTATGGACTAAAAGATCATTGTCGCGCGGAGATGCCCAACCTTCGCTTTGCATGTCGCCTGAAGCGCATTGCGAAAATGCTTGTTTTGCAAGTTGCGCATTCAGTTCCTCTACATCTATTTGCAAAGGACTAGGAAGACGAAAAATCTGTAAGTTCTTAAACCACATAAATAATCTCAGCTAGTAAAACAATCCATTTTACACGTTAGGTCAGGTGCATTCACACCATTCCCGAAGTGTTTCACGACATCTGGTGTTCGCTGGTCGCAAATGATTCGGCACGCAGAATATGAAATGTCACCATGCAGCATCACTACATCACTGGGAGAAATAAAATGTTAAGTCAAATCATCACACATACGCCACTCTGGGTCTGGGCAATTCTGGGATTTTTAATCTATCGAGGTGGTATTGCCAGCAAAGACCGGGTTGTTAGCTTGAAGTCAATTTGCATTATTCCTGTCGTGATGCTTGGCTTGTCGCTGCAAGGGATGCTGAGCAACTTTGGTATCAGCCCCCTTGCGATAATGAGCTGGGGCCTCAGCTATATTTTGGTCACCGCGTTGACATGGAAATTAGCCAAAAGCAACAAAGTCATCGTCATGCGAGCTGAATCAAAAGTTCATCTGGCAGGAAGTTGGGTGCCCTTAACATTGATGATGGCGATTTTCATGATCAAATATTGCGTGAATGTGATGTTGGCGATAGATACGCACTGGAAAACAGAATCTCTGTTTGTCATAATTGTTTGTGTACTGTTTGGCATCTTAAACGGTGTGTTTATGGGCAAGATGCTGGCTATTGTTCAGCGTTATAAAGAAGAAAATGCTCCTACAGCCCAGCTATCTGCAAAATCCCTGGCTTAAACCCAGATTTTCCATTGGAACAGCGACAAGTGTGCCTTTGGCGGACTGACTGGCTAGACGCGACGACGACGCAAGCTGCATCTTGCTAGGAGGAGCAACAACGCCAGGCAGTTCGCCAAAGGTGCAATTGTCGCTGTAGCGTTCCCACTCAAATCGCGGTGGTGCTATTCCTCTGAAGACCGCACGCCGCCTACGTTTTTTGCGAAGTGGTAGCGGTCTAATGGAAAATCTGGGTTAAAAATAAGGTGGCGACCGTCAGGCTTGTAGTGCGCGATCTGACTGAAGCCACCGTCAGGCAAGAATGCAAATAACGTGCAGGAAAATAATATACTCCCCCCATATTTTTTGAAATATGCTTCAGTGTGCAATGATTATATGGACGTTTAAATATACTATATGGAGTATATTTAAACGTCTTTTTCATGCTGCACTAATTATGTAGCTAGTTTCCAGTCCAAATCAGGTACAGTCTTCTCAGGCAATCGAGGATCAATCAGACACCAATCAGGACTTACGCAAAACTGTCCTGACTAATCAGACCTCAATCAACGGGTATCTGCTAGCTCTTCACCAGCTCGTCCAACGCCAATACGGACTTTGAGTGTGCAAGACAGTATAATGTTTGCTATCTCTTTACATACACACCTACCTATACCTCAGCCTTAACGCGAGGTGCGCGCACACTATGCTAGCTCAACAAAAACAAGAAATTTCCAAACTATTCCAACTCGCTGTTCAGCCTTTGTTGGTTGGCAGCGATTTAACGCCAAATATCGTATTGGAACGCCCGCGCGACGCTTCGCACGGCGACATCGCTTGCAATATCGCAATGCAAATTGCAAAACCGCTCAAAAAAAATCCACGTGAACTGGCGCAGGCCATTGTTGCCGCAATCATGGCGCAATCCAGTAGCTTGATCGCCGCTGCCGAAATCGCTGGTCCGGGCTTTATCAATATTCGTCTGACAGACGCCGCTAAGCAAGCCATCGTCAAAACGGTATTAGAGCAAACCGCAGATTTTGGTAAAAGTGACCAAGGCGCAGGTAAGAAAGTCATCATCGAATTTGTCTCTGCCAATCCAACCGGACCTTTGCATGTCGGTCATGGACGCCAAGGTGCGTTGGGTGACGCGATGTCCGCCTTATTTGAGGCACAAGGCTATGATGTCACGCGCGAGTTTTATTACAACGATGCCGGCGTACAAATTGCAAACCTCGCTTTGTCCGTGCAAGCACGCGCCAAAGGCTTCAAGCCAGGTGAAGCAGGTTGGCCAGAGTCAGCTTATAACGGCGACTATATTGCTGAGATCGCACTCGACTTTTTAGCTAAAAAGACCGTTTCTGCAAGCGATGGCGCACCTGTTACTGCCACTGGCAATGTCGACGATATCGATTCTATCCGCCAGTTCAGCGTGACCTACCTGCGTAACGAACAGGATATGGATTTGCTCGCATTTGGCGTGAAGTTTAATAACTACTACTTAGAAACCTCCCTATATAAAGATGGGAAAGTAGAAGCCGCAGTAGAAGCCCTAATCAAAGCTGGCAAAACCTACGAACTCGATGGCGCCTTATGGTTGCGCAGCACAGAATACGGCGACGACAAAGACCGCGTCATGAAGAAGTCTGACGGGACTTATACTTATTTTGTCCCTGACGTTGCTTACCACATCGTCAAATGGCAACGTGGTTTCCAGAAGGCGATCAACATTATGGGCAGCGACCATCACGGCACCATTGCTCGCGTGCGCGGCGGTTTGCAAGCTGCCAATGTGGGCGTACCGTTAGGCTATCCTGACTATGTGCTGCATAAAATGGTCACCGTCATGAAGGACGGTGCCGAGGTCAAAATCTCTAAGCGCGCAGGCTCCTATGTCACGGTGCGTGATCTGATTGATTGGTCCGGTAATGGCGATGTCGTTAAAGGTAGGGATGCAGTGCGCTTCTTCCTGATTTCGCGCAAGGCCGATACCGAATTCGTGTTCGATGTTGACGTCGCCTTAGCGCGTTCAGACGAAAATCCTGTGTATTACGTGCAATACGCCCATGCCCGGATTTGCTCCGTGCTGGCGCAATACAGCAGCGATGAAGACTTGCTGGCGAAGTTAAAAGACGTCGATCTGTCTCCGCTTACTGCCGTACGCGAGGCAGCTTTGTTAGCCAAACTGGCAGAATATCCAGAAGCCTTGCAAAAAGCGCTGGACGAGCTGGGGCCACATCAAATCGCTTTCTATTTGCGCGATTTGGCAGGCGAGCTGCATAGCTATTACAATGCCGAACGGGTTTTGGTCGATGATGAAGCGACCAAAATGGCACGTCTGGCTTTGATGCTGGCAACCCGCCAGGTCTTGCGTAACGGACTCGCCTTGATTGGCGTATCGGCGCCGAATAAAATGTAGAGAGCTTAGGCGAATTACTTTAGCGACAGCGCATTTTGATCAATATCTATCAATATTGATCAATGCACTACGCTGAAATAATATATGTCTATGTGTGAATTTAAGTCTAAACATAAGTACCAATCTAAGTGTCAATATAAAGTCATTTAAGACCTATCAAATCGGAGACGCATGAAATCGCTTTCTTATCATCGCTATCAAACTATTAAAACCGTCCGTCAGCATGGCGGTACCTTGCTTGGACTGATCGTCGGTTTAGTCATCGGTTTGGCAATCGCCGTCGCTGTCGCATTATTGATTACCAAATCTTCCACGCCTTTTACCAATAAAGGCGCCAAGCCCGCAGATGCGCCTTTGACGCAAACACAAGATCCGAATAAACCTCTATACGGTAACAAAGACGCCGTCAAAGATGCCGCTAAAGACGTTGCAAAACCTGCTGATGCCAAGACGTCGGAAGTCGTTGCCAATCCTGCTGCCACGGTAACAGCTCCGGTTAAAGCGCCTGACGCAAAGGTAGACACCAAGCCTGCAGTCGCAGCGCAAGAAAAAACTGAAGCCAAACCGACTGATGCCACTAAAGCTGGCGATGCTGTCGATGAGAAGTTTGTTTATTATTTGCAAGCAGGTGCATTCCGCGATCAGGCTGATGCAGAGAGTGCCCGCGCCAAGCTGGCGTTGATCGGTTTTGAGGCTCGTGTCAGCGAAAAGCCCTCGGATAATGGTACGCTGTATCGAGTTCGGATTGGTCCATTTAATCAGATCGAAACAATGAACCGAATGCGCGCAAAGTTGTCTGAAAATAGTGTGGATGTCGCAGTGGTCCGTACCGCTAAGTAGTTCTGAGTCAGTTGCAATAGCAAGACATATTCTTGAATACTATAAAGGAAAAGTGATGCGTTCAATCCGTCAAATGACACAAAAAATGTTGTTAGTAATTGGGTTTGGTTTGGGCTTAGGTTTTGTCGCTGCGACCGCTAGCGCAAGCCCAACAATGCCGCAAAATGGTGTTGAATATACGGTGTTAGATCGTCCGCAGCCAGCCGAAGGCGGAAAGAAAGTAGAAGTCATTGAATTCTTTGGCTACTTCTGCCCGCATTGCAATGCTTTAGAGCCAGTGATCGCCGCATGGGTAAAAAAGCAAGGTGACAATATTGTCTTTAAACGTATCCATGTCAACTTTCACGACTTGGTCACGCAGCAAAAACTGTATTACACCTTAGAAGCCATGGGTAAAACAGAAGAATTCCATGCCAAGGCGTTTGCCGCACTCCACATTGAGCGTAACCGCTTGCAAAGCGATGCCGATATTATGGAATTTGTGACGAAATCGGGTCTGGATAAACAAAAATTTATGGACGTTTATAACTCGTTCGCAGTGCAAAGCAAAGTCAATCGCTCAGCACAGATGCAAGATGCTTACCGTATCGATAGCGTGCCAATGTTTGCAGTCGATGGTCGTTATATGACTGACCCTGCAATGGCAGCGAAGGGCTTGGGACGTGTGACTGAAGATGCACAAAATGTCGCCGGTATTCAAGTTCTGGATTTCTTGTTTAATAAAATCTTGAAGGACAAAAATGCACCTGCTGCGGCAGCACCGGCAGCAAGTAAAGTAACACCAGCAGCACCAGCGGCAAAAGACGCTGCAAAAAAGAAATAATTTCCCGATTTGGGTAGGTAATAATTTAAGGAAGTCCGTCAGTCAATGACGGACTTTTTTTATATGCAAACAGTATTTATCACAGGCGCATCTTCCGGTATCGGTGCAGCACTGGCTCGTAGTTTTGCTGAGCAAGGCGCGGTGCTTGGTTTGGTCGCACGCCGTCAGGACGTATTGGAACAATTACGACAAAGCTTGCCCAACGCAGACAAGCATCAAATTTACCCTTTAGATGTTACCGATCACGCCGCGCTGGCCAAGGCTGCTGCGGATTTTATCCAGGCGGTCGGTCAAGTGAATGTCGTGATTGCCAATGCGGGTATTTCTGTCGGAACTTTGACTGAGCATGCCGAAGATATTCCTGTCTTTGCTCGCGTCATAGAGACCAATCTAATTGCGACCGTCGCCACCTTCGCGCCGTTTATCGCGTCGATGCAAGGCTACGCCAAACAGCAAGATTGCCGTCTGGTCGGTATCGGCAGTGTCGCCGGCATACGTGGCTTGCCGGGGGCTGAAGCCTACAGCGCCTCCAAGGCGGCGGTGATCAGTTATTGCGAGTCGTTGCGCGTCGAGTTGCGCTCAAGCAGCATCAAAGTGGTGACCATTGCACCCGGTTATATTGATACCCCGATGACACGTGACAACCCTTATCCTATGCCGTTTTTAATGCCGGTTGAGGCCTTTGCCAAGTCAGCCGTTGCTGCGATTGATCGTGGTGATTCTTATCGGATTATCCCTTGGCAAATGGGCGTAGTTGCCAAGCTAATGCGCGTGCTTCCAAACTGGCTTTATGATCGTGTTTTTGCCAAAGCACGCAGAAAACCGCGTGCAAATGAATCCTGATGACATCTTTGTAGAATTTCAATGAAATATACTCCTAATAAGTATATTTCAATAGTCCGTAATATCATTGGACGTTAAGTAGTTTTTTGTAAAATAACGGGGGAGTATAGTAAATATGCCGCTAATTGACGCTATGGGTCAGGCCCATCTCCCCGCTGATGCCAATCCGCGCATCGTTAGTCTGGTGCCGTCAATTACCGAATTGCTGTGCGATCTGAGGCTGGCTTCCTGGCTGGTCGGTCGTACAGGTTTTTGTATTCATCCGGCAGATATTGTCAAAACCATCCCCAAAATCGGTGGCACTAAAGATGTCAATATCGAGAAAATCCGTCGCCTTGCGCCTACCCATCTCATCGTCAACATCGATGAAAACCAAAAGCCCACCGTCGATCAACTTGCCGCATTTATTCCACATATCGTCGTCACCCATCCCATCACACCGCGTGACAATCTTGTCCTGTATCGTTTGCTTGGCGATATTTTTCAGGTCGCACCCGCCGCTGAAAAACTCTGCACTGAGTTTGAAAAAAACTACGCTCAGCTCGACACCAAGCCTGACACTAAGCTAGCACCGTTGACGCAAACCGCACGGCCACAAACCATGCTGTATTGCATCTGGAAAGACCCGTGGATGACGGTGTCCAACGACACTTATATTGCCAATATGTTGTCTCTGATCGGCTGGAGAACCTGGCAGCATCCACAGTCCACCGAGCGCTATCCCCGGTTTGAGTGGAGCGATCAAGTAGCCAGCGAGATTGACGGCGTTTTGCTCTCGACCGAACCCTATCGGTTTACAGAAATCCATGTTGACGCTTTAGAGCAGCAAATCGGCAAACCGGTGCAGCTGGTAGATGGCGAAATGCTGTCTTGGTACGGCAGCCGCGCGATTGCTGGGTTGGCATATTTAAGGTCGCTTTAACATGGCAAAGCATTTCGCGCGCAGCTGAGTTTTATGTATAAATTGGTTTATAAGATTGCTTCAGACATCTTATTTTTACATCCTGCAAACTCCATTTTTACTGAATTACCTCTATTTACCTATTTGCGTAAGAGCGATGTAAGTGCATGCCCGCACTCTCTTAAGGCGGAACTTGTCTTGCCCGAGAAAAGCGCCTCGTCATACAAATAAATAAAAATGAAAAGACAGCGCGCATTTTTTCTCGCCTAGTTCGCTTTCTGGGTAAATCTCAGATTCAAAATTTATGTCTGAGTTAAATATACACCAGGTAGGTATATTTCAGTTGTCCATATAATTATTGGTCAACAAGGTAGTTTTAGATAAATTTAATGGGAGTATATAAATATCCGATTGTTTTGTAGGCTACAAAAATGGAATAAACAATGACATTGAGGATTTTTGTTTGCGCAGAGTTTCGCCACGTATTTATTGACTAAAGCATTTGTTTTTTGCTCCATGGTGAAGCATTTTTGATCGATATTCGATGTATACCATTAATACCACACTGCCAGCCGGCTTCCTTTTCCGCCTCCGTACTTCATGCTACCTTTGAGTCAGCTATACAACTTAAGCAATTCCTGCAAGATAAAGATGGCTTGAAGATGGCTAGGTTTGCCGGACAAGCAACATTCCAGTTTCGATTTCAATTTTCAATCTTTCTTTTTAAATTTAATCACTAGCTCAGCAAAAGCTACACTCAACCAGACTTTTAGATAAGGCCTTACAACATGCACTCATACAACGGCAAACTAGCTTGCCTTGCGGCGGCGATTTCCTCCATTTTTGCAAGTTCTGCTTATGCTCAAACAACGACGGATACCACAACTGGCGCGGCAAAACGTACCGAGCAAATTGATACCGTCACCGTAACCGCCCAAAAGCGTAAAGAAGATGCTAGCAAAGTACCGCTGAGTATTTCTGTCATTCGCGGCGATGATATCGTCGGGCAGCATATTACCGACATCGGCGACGTCACCCGCGCGATTCCTAACGTCTCTTTCTCTGGTGCCAGCGGTTCCGGTGCCGGTCTGAACAATATTGAAATCCGTGGCGTCAGCTCCGCCGCAGGTTCTGCTACCGTTGGCGTGTATATGGACGACGTGTCGATGACGACGCGCAATCTCTACAGCTTGGGTAGCGCCGAACCAAAACTGTTTGATCTGGATCGCATCGAAGTGTTGCGCGGCCCGCAAGGCACCTTATACGGTGCCAGCTCCATGGGTGGCACGCTCAAGTTCATCACCAATCAGCCTAACTTTAACGAGCGCGAGACCAATGTGTATAGCGAGGTCTCGTCTACCAAAGGTGGCGGCACCAATTACACGGTCAACGGCGTATTCAATCTGCCATTGATTAAAGACGAGCTGGCATTGCGCATTGGCTTGCAAAAAGGACGCAACAGCGGCTATGTTGATCAGGTTTCTCCTACCGATGGCAAAGTAGTTGCCTCCGGTATTAATTCGGAAGAAAGTTCGGTTGCCAAAATCGCTTTAAAGTGGTCGCCGACCAAGAATTTGACGATTACGCCAGCGATCTTTTACCAAGAAGTGAAAACCGCCGACATCGACGCTTTCTACACTTCCTTGCCTGGTAATCAAACCAATAAAATCGTCAGAGAACCTGGTACCGACAAGTTGACTGTACCTAGCCTGACCATCAATTACGACATGGGTTTTGCTGATCTGGTATCGGTATCGAGCCTGTTCCAACGTAATTTTGATCGTACGCAAGACGGCACCAGCGTCAACAGTAGCTACATCGGTGGATTGATCAATGCTATACCAAGCGCACCGGCCGGCCTGGGTGACACAGTTGCGGGTCTGCCATCGGCGGTGTATCTGAACAACGAAGTTCGTCAGTTTTCGCAAGAAATCCGGCTTACCTCTAAGCCTTACGACCCTGCGGCGTCGCCGATCACCTGGATTGGTGGTTTGTTCTACTCCAATCTGAAAACTAATGTGGTTGATAACGAACCTGTGTTTGGCATTAACAAAGCATTTGCTAGCGCTGGCGCTGATCCTGCTGATCCTAATCTGCTAGGTTCTACTTTCCCAGGTGATAACTCCTATTTCAGCGCACGTCATTACCGTACAGAGCAAGCTGCCTTGTTTGGTGAGGTCAATTACTACTTCAGTCCAACCCTGCATGCTACCGTCGGTGCTCGCTATTTACGTGCTACAGATTCCTTATCGCGTGATGGCGACTTCTTCTTTGCCGGCGGACCTGCGCACTCGGATGCCAGTTCCAACTTCAAGGCGACTACCCCTAAATTTGCGATTACATGGCAAGTCGATCCTAACAATAATTTGTATGCCAGTGCCAGCCAGGGCTTCCGTTTGGGTGGACAAAACCGCGCAATTCCAGTCTCGGTTTGTGCTGCAGACTTTAAAAACCTGAACTTAACTTCAGCACCAACCTCATTTGATCCAGACAAATTATGGAGCTATGAAGTCGGTAGCAAATCGCGTTTGATGGGCAACCGTTTATCCGTCAATTTGGCCGCGTTCTACATCGACTGGAATAAGCTACAACAAGACGTGTCCTTGCCAGGTTGCGGTTTCGACTTTGAGACCAACGTCGGCAAAGCAAAAAGCTATGGCTTTGAATTTGAAGTTAAAGCTAAGCCAAGTTCCAACGTCCTGATCGGCTTCTCCGGCGGTTACACTGATGCCAAGTTGTCCAGCGACATTCCATCTATCGGCGCAGTCTCTGGCGATGCCATCCAAGGCGTACCTAAATACAATGCCAGCCTGACTGGTCAATACAACTTTGATCTTGCCAATGATACTTATGGTTTCGCTCGTGCAGCCGTACATTGGGTCGGTAGTAGCCACGGTAGTCTGGTACACACCGATCCTGACTATGATCGCCCTGCTTACAGCACCGTAGATGCCAGCGTTGGCGCAACTTGGGGTACATGGGAGCTGTCCTTGTTTGCAAAAAATCTGTTGAACAACGACAAAGTAATTCAACGTCCTAATGTCCAGTTTGTCAGCGAAGGTTACCGCGTTCGTCCGTTGACTGTAGGCTTAAGCTTGTCTGCAAAAATGTAATTGATGACGAAATAAAAAAGGGAGCGAAAGCTCCCTTTTTTTTGCACCATTGCCAGATCAAACTTCGATTGCGGCTAAATATCAGACCTATTAAAACGAACTATTAAAACCAAATTACATGAGCAAATCACAAAAACATCTTGCGTGTATTAATGCTGTCTCAACGCAATAGCCCCGACACACCACGATAAAGCAGGAATACGCCAAGCATAAAACCGGCTGCAATAATGATCCAGAAGCTGATCGGGCTGTTATCACGATTAATGATGGAAAACTTACCAATCACCCATCCGTTCTGAATGCCAAATATCGACAAGCCTATGGGCAGCCAAGCACCAAACAGTGCGCCGAGTGGCTCCCGCAAGGCATGATATCTGGTGCTGTGTTCAATCCATAACATCAACATCATCATGCAGATGGCATACACCACGAATAGCTTAATTTGATTTTTAGGCATGAAGGGGAAATGTCGATTTTTGGAGCACGCAGCAACATTGCGAATAACGATAGCAATAGCTGTCGATACGATTAATCTTCCTGAGCAAAGTCGTAATCAAAATCGTAGGCATGTTTTCCATCGGCGATATTAATCATCAGCTTGCCGGTCAATCCCCGTAATTCCCCCGTGCCGGAATCTGGTACAACGGTTACTAATAACTGCGGTGCGCCACGATTCATGATGCCGTTGTGCTGGAGCGCAAAACTGCCGCTGCGGCCATGCAGCGATCCGGTGACATATTCTATGGCGACATACGCAGCCGATCCTTTTACCTCAGTACCGATACTCAGCATTTCGCCTTGGCTTGTACCGACTAAATCGCCCTGAAACTGTTTATCAATTGAGCGCCTACCCATCATTGCGACGGCCTCGCCGTGGTGTAATGTCAGTGCCGATAAAGTGACTTCAAATGTGCCTGTTGCTTTGCTGGTCATGATGTTCCTTGGTAGCTGATTTCTGTATTGATGTAAAAATAGATTCAAAAATAGATTCTTATATTGACTTGCTTATTGACTCCGACATGAATTTTCAGAAGTCCCCTTTACTCTTTGCCATGCCTAGTTTCTTCCGTCGGTGCGACCAGCGGCAAATGCAAAATAAAGCATGCACCTTGGCCGTAATGACTTTCTACACTGATTTTTCCGCCCAGCAGCGAGGTCACGATGTTGTACACAATGTTCAGGCCAAGTCCGCTGCCGCCACGCCCTAATTTGGTGGTGAAAAAAGGGTCAAAGATGCGCGACAAATCCTCGTCCGGTATGCCAATCCCGTTATCTTGAAAGCGGATTTCCAGCGTCTCATGGTCAAGTCGTTTTGCGGATAAATGCATGGTGCCGCTCTCTGGATTTGTAAATTGCTCAAAGCCATGCAGGATGGCATTGTCGATCAAATTGCTGATGACTTGTTCTAGCGGACCTGGATAACTATCCATCTCGATATCGTCAGCAATATCCAATTGCATTTGTATGCCTGCTTGCTGGATTTTGATGATTACCGTTGCAAGGATATCTTGACTGATTTTTTTCAGATTAAAAGGCCGCCGCTTAGAACTCGCCTGATCTACTGCAACTTGTTTAAAACTCCTGATTAATTCTGCTGCGCTACTTAAGCCGCGCTCTAGCAGCGCCGAGGCTTGCTCGGCTTCTTGCAGATAATTGATCAGCAAAGAGCGTTTAATCTGGCCTTGTTCTAATAGGGCGGTAAATTCTGTTGTGCGTTCTTTGAGCGTGCTAGAAATCAGCAAGCTATTGCCAATCGGTGTGTTCAGCTCATGCGCCACGCCAGCCACTAGCGAACCCAGTGCGGCTAATTTTTCGCTGCGGATTAAATCGTTTAAAGCGATGCGTAATTCGCTCGTGCGATCAGCGACATTTTGCTCTAACAAGGCATTGGCTTTAGACAACGCCAGCTCGGCGGCTTTGAGGTTGGTGATGTCGGTGTAAGTGGTAATAAATCCACTTAGTTTTTGACCCGGGTTGCGATCTGTGTTGCCATCGCTTTTATTTTCACTTTTATCCTCATGAATATCGATATTGATGTCTTCATAAATCGGATTACCCTGCACCAGATGCGTATGCCCGTTAGGGCGGGCTCGCTCAAATTGATGGGCTTCAAAGCGCATCGCTAAGGCCAGCCGTTGCTGGATTAAATCGTCGATATTGCCATCGCCATATTCGCCACGCTCGGCCATGATGCGCAACAAATCCGCAAAATGGACACCACGATAAATGTTGGCCGGGTCGTAATCGAGGATGTCTAAAAATCCCTGATTCCAGGTTTGCAGTCGCAAGTCCTGGTCAAACACGCTGATACCTTGCGGCATATTGCTTAATATCGTTTGTAGCAGCAGCGACTGGCGCTTATATTCAGATTGGATGCTGCGCTTGGCGGTGATGTCGACACAGGTAGTGACAAAGCCGCCGCTACTGATCGGCGCGCTACGTACCTCAAGAATACTGCCGTCCTTGCGTGTGCGCTCATAGCTAAATGGTGTTTTTCGTTCAAGCAGACCTAAAATATACTCAAATCGCTGAGTGTCGTTGGTGCCGAATTCGCTAAATTCACCGCGCGCAATATTGAAGCGAAGAATCTCTTGAATATGCGGCATTCCTTGTTCAATCAGTGCTGGCGGCAGATCGAGTATGTTGACCATGGTCTGGTTCCATGCCACCAGATAACCGCTCTCATCCATCAAGCTGACGCCACCCGGAAAATTATCCAGCAAAATTTGTAGCTGCCGGCTTCTGCGCAAGGACTCTTGCTCGGTGCGTTGACGTTCTGTCAGATCGCGTACGACGATAATGATTCTGATGACGTCGCCGTCAATCAAGCGACTGATACACAATTCGGTAGGGAATAAAGTGCCGTCTAATTTGCGGGCGATCCACTCAAAGCGTTGGGGATAACCTTCAACCGCCAGCCGCACATAATATTCGGCAGCGCTGGGGGAATCTCTGCCATCAGCCTGGTAGGGCGCTGAGAAATCAACCGGTGATTTAAACATCAATTGCGCCCGGGTCGCGCCATACAGACGTTCGGCACTGGGATTGCAATCCACTAGTTGGTTATTTTCCATTACGATCAAACCGTCTAGCGATTGCTCCACCATCGCATGGTAGATCGCCTCTTTAGAAACGGTGGCGGCGCCAAACATGTGCGCGCCAAAACTGTAGTCGGGCGTCATCGTGGAACACGCAATTGTTCAGCAACAGCATACTGACTTAGCCAAACGGAATGGTGCGGGCGCTGTTGCATACGATCCCCTATGTTTGTTTTTTGCGTCAGCTTGCTTGTGGCTACGTTTGATCTCAGCGAAAGCGAAGTCTTAGCGCTTAGAATAGTACAAAATGACAACAAAAAATAGAGCGATTTTTTAAATCGCGTGCGTGATATTTGGAGATACAGAGCAGATAAAAAATATACCCGCCATGAGTATATTTAGATTGTCTATGTATTAACTGGACAATTGGCTGTTTTTATGAAAAATAATGGGGAGTATCTTGGCCGTGCCGGAAACGAGCGAGCAAAAAGGGTATAAAAATCTGTGCTAGTTTTGCATCATTTGGTCACCGATTTATTTATTGGTCAGCGACACGCCTGCAATCACCAGCAAACCGCCAATCACCATCGATGCCAGAACCGGCTCGCCCAGCAAGAGCGCACTCAGGCTGATGCCAAATACCGGTACCAGATTATTAAATACGGCGGTGCGTGCCGGGCCTATGGTTTTTACGCCTTCGTAATACCAGACAAAACCAACCACCGTACCGATCGCACCGAGATACACGATCGCCGCCACAGCGGGCCAGGTAAAGTGTTGCCAGTTGACGTCGCGGATTTCAAACAGCGCGCCACATGCCAGCAACAACAAGCCCCACAGCGCCGCGTAAGCGGTAGCGGCAATCGGGCTTAAACCTTTGAGCGCATGGCGACCGATGATGGTGTATGCCGCCCAGGCGCAAACGCCGGTGAACATAAATAATTCGCCCGCACCGACAGATTGCGCAATGTCATGCCAGGCACCTGCCAGATCGCCGCGGGTGATCACGATGGCAGCACCGACAAACGCAATGGCAATCCCCAGCCATTTTCTAAAGCCCAGACGCTCACCAAAAAACGCTGCCAGCGCGAGCGCCGTGATGATTGGGTTGAGCGCCACAAACAAGGCGGTGCGGCCAGCGGGCATGCGCTCCAGAGCGGAGAAAAAGCAAATGTTATATAAAAAAATCCCAGTCGCACCGAGTGCAAAAGTCGCATGCATTTGCTGTCGTGTCAGTTTGGGCAAGCCGCCTTCCAAACGCCACGCCATCAGCAGCAACAAACTGCTGGCAACCAAAAACCGCCCGGTCGCTACAATCAGATGCGGGATTTGTTGCACCACCACTTTGCCAGCGATAAAAGTGCCGCCCCAGAACAAGGCGACGAAGACGAGTTTGATATAAGTGCTATAGGTGCTGACGGGCGCTGGATGCGTGGTGTTAGGCATGAGTAGATGAGGATGTGAAGGATGATAAGTTGGGTCGTGCTGAGTTGCTCACCAAGGTAGCAAAAGGTCTTAATGCCGCATGAGGTTCGCCGCCAGATGATTCGCTAAACTTCCGCTTGATTATTTAAAATTAGGGGAGTATCGGTTTAATTTGTCGTATTGTCCAAATAAAATATGGACAATACGACTTTAATGTAGCTTACTCCCTCTTAGTATGCATTTGGCTATACAGTGACAAATCGCATAATTCCGTCAGCACCCAAGTTACGGCGCAGTACGCCATCGAACCAAAGCTTGTGCAAATGCGCCAGCGCTTCACCCAAGGCGAACGTCAGTTGATGCGCATCCAAGGCGCGTGGAAACATGATCGGCACGATATCTGCTGCAGATTTTTCGGTCGCACAGGCCGCGACGACTTCCGCCAGACGATCGCGGTGATGATCATTCAGTTGCTGGATGCGGGTATGCAAACCGCGAAAAGGTTTGCCATGTGACGGGAGTATCAACACGTCTTCCGGCAAAGATGCGTATTTCGCCAGCGAATCCAGATATTGCTGCACAGGATTGGCTTCCGGCTCAATCGCAAACACCGACACATTGGTCGAGATACGCGGCAACACCATGTCGCCGGAGATCAGCAGATTCAGCGCTGCGCAGTACAACGAAGCATGCTCTGGTGAATGGCCGAAGCCGGTAATGATCTGCCAGTCATGTCCGCCGATGCGCACGTCGCGACCTTCTTGCATGCGCCGATATGCCGTCGGCACGCTTGGTACCAGCGTGGTGTAATAACTTTTACGCTCGGCAATCTGCTCCTGCATCTCCGACACCATACCGTGTTTTTTAAAATGCGGAAACATCGCGCTGCCATCGGCTCCCGGCAAACTGGCCGACATCATGCGGGCAAATGCGTACTCGCCTGCCGTCATCCACAACGGTGCTTGCCAGCGCTGGCATAACCAATCCGCCAGACCAATATGATCGGGATGACAATGCGTTGCCAGCACCCGCACAATCGGCAGACCGCGCAGGCCGAGCGCAGGATCACTGAATAAGGCTTCCCATGCATCGCGCGTCGGCTCGCTGGAGATGCCGCAGTCAATCGCGGTCCAGCCATGTATTACGCCATGCTCGCCCTCGTAATCATCTTCAATCAACCACAAATTGATATGGTTCAGCGCAAACGGTAAGCCCATCCTGATCCACAACACGCCCGGCGCGATGACGATAGTTTTGCCCAAGTCAGGCAAGGTCTCGCCTAGGGGATAATCGAGTTGCAGTTCAAGAGGATTCATAGCGGCTTTCTGGTCTCGTGATGTGATTTCTTGTTGGGTTCGTTTTGCATCTGATTGAAGGTCAGTCGGCGAGCATTAGGGCATTCTGGGAAATCCTATTTTTCGGCACACATGCGCCAAGGAATATCCTACAATGCGATTTCAGGCAGTTTGACGCTTACGTAAACGTAAATGCCAAGCGTAAATACCGAGCGTAAATGCAAGCTGAATGCAAACGTTCATATGCAGCTTACTTGCAACAATTACTTGCAACAATTACTTGCAACAATTATTTGCCTGCAATATCAGCGTGCAATACCAACGTACGACCGCAGTTTGCAAACAGTGCCTGCGATTGTAGCCAGAAAACCGCTTTCCTGTTTTGTCCGATGTTTTGTCTACTATTCCGATTTCCCGACTTGATCAACATGGCCACCTACACAATTACCGACCTCGCACGAGAATTTGACATTACCCCGCGGGCGATTCGTTTTTACGAAGATCAGGGTCTGATCAGCCCCACGCGGGATGGTCCCAGCGGGCGCAACCGCGTTTATACCGCCCGCGAAAGAACACATCTCAAACTGACCTTGCGCGGCAAACGCCTCGGTCTGAGCTTGTCTGACATCAAGAGTCTGGTCGATATGTATGGCTCACCCAAGGACACAGCGCCGCAGTTACAAAGCTTTTTAAGTGTATTAGCGCGCCATCGTGCTGCCTTGGAGCAACAGCGGGAAGATATTGAAGTCATGCTGGCAGAAATCAGCGCGCACGAAGAAGAGAGCCATCGCTTGTTGACGCTGGCATCGCAAACGGAGGATAAGTAAATAGGACTTACGAAAAAATGCCCCAACTGCGTTACAGCGACTCGCCGTACTTAAAGTACTGTCTTCGTCGCTACGCCTTGCTGGGACAATTTTGCGTAAGTCCTGGTAAAACTACCAGTTTGCATTTTAGAAATATGATTGACGTTTACGTAAACGTCAATTTGAAGTATGATTTTTGGCTGCATTTCCATCGAGTTTGTATAGAATTTCGCTGCGATAATCATTATCTGGTAACACATTCAACATAAAAAAGTGAGGACGACATGCTGCATCTCCCAGGTTTAACGTTTGATCATGGCGAAGACATCGCCGCCTTGCGTGAAGCAATCCAGCAATTTGCGGAGGCAGAAATAGCACCGCGCGCGGCCGAGATTGACCGCAGTGACCAGTTCCCCATGGATTTGTGGCGCAAGCTCGGCGATTTAGGCGTGCATGGCATGACCGTTTCAGAAGAATACGGCGGCGCCAATATGGGTTATCTGGCGCACATCATCGCGATGGAAGAAATTTCCCGCGCCTCTGCTTCCGTCGGCTTGTCTTACGGCGCGCATTCCAATCTGTGTATCAACCAGATCAATCGCAACGGATCGCCTGAGCAAAAAGCCAAATACCTGCCAAAGCTGATTTCTGGTGAGCATATTGGTGCATTGGCCATGTCCGAGCCTAACGCAGGATCAGACGTCGTCAGCATGAAATTGCGCGCTGATTTTAAAGGCGATCGCTGGGTGTTGAATGGTACCAAAATGTGGATTACGAATGGCCCCGATGCGGATACGCTGGTGGTGTATGCGAAGAATGATCTGGAGGCGGGTCCACGCGGCATGACCGCTTTCCTGATCGAAAAAGGTTTTAAAGGTTTTAGCATCGCGCAAAAACTCGACAAACTCGGCATGCGCGGCTCCCACACGGGTGAGTTGGTATTCCAAGATTGCGAAGTGCCAGCAGAAAACGTTCTTGGCGGTCTGGGCAAAGGTGTGAACGTATTGATGTCAGGTCTGGATTTTGAACGCGCCGTATTGTCCGGTGGTCCGCTCGGAATCATGCAAGCCTGTATGGATGCCGTTGTGCCTTACGTCCATGACCGCAAACAATTCGGTCAGCCTATCGGCGAATTCCAGTTAATGCAGGGCAAACTGGCAGATATGTATTCCACCATGATGGCTTGCAAAGCCTATGTGTATGCCGTTGGTCAGGCCTGCGATCGTGCCAAAACACCAGAGGCCGTGCGTGCGATGCGCAAAGATGCCGCTGGCGCGATTTTGTACTCCGCAGAAAAAGCCACCTGGATGGCGGGCGAAGCGATTCAGACTCTGGGCGGCAACGGTTACATCAATGAATACCCAGTCGGACGTTTGTGGCGTGATGCAAAGCTGTATGAAATCGGCGCAGGCACCAGCGAAATCCGTCGTATGCTGATCGGTCGTGAGTTGTTTGCAGAGACGAAGTAAGGGATTATCCGTCCTTGAAATAAGGAGGGGAGGCCGATGTGCGCTGGCAAGATGGATGGGGTATTTGTACCGGTTTTGCTAGTGTGCTGATATTGAATTAAAAGATACTCCCAGTAGGTATATTTAAGTTGTCAATAGAATTATTGGACAATAAGGCATATTTATAAAATATATTGGGGGAGTATATTAAAATATGTCGATACTTATGCAGAATCAACTTTTTACGTTAGCGCAATAATCCGATCTTTTCTCATGCTTCAATCATTCGCCAACCAGCTTCGATGAATAGCTCACTTGCCATGTTAACTACTTTGCCAGCTACTCTACACATCCAGACACCATTGCTACAGCATCGCAAGTTGTCGGCGCAGTTACGTAAAGCAGTCTGGCTGAAGATGGAAAACACGCAGCCTTCAGGCTCATTCAAGCTGCGCGGGATTGGTCTGATGTGCCAGCGCGCGGTCGCCAATGGCGCGACGCACCTGGTTTGTCCCTCGGGTGGCAATGCCGGATTTGCCGCTGCAGTAGCGGGCGCCGCCCTGGCAGTACGCACCACCATCGTCGTCCCACACTCGACGCCAGAGAATGTGCGTGAGGCAATTCGCGCGATCGGTGCGGGATTGATTATAGAAGGCACGCAATGGGACGAGGCAAATCAACTCGCGCTTAAGCTGTGCCAGGACCCGAATGCAGTGTATATCCCGCCGTTTGATCACCCTGATATTTGGGATGGCAATGCCACGCTCATTGATGAAGTGGTGCAGGCAGGACATGATTTTGATGCGGTGATTTGCTCGGTCGGCGGTGGCGGTTTACTCAGCGGGATTGTGCAGGGTTTGCAACGCAATGGCTTAGCGAATATTCCGGTGATTGCAGTAGAAACTGAGGGCGCCGCATCGTTACATGCAGCAGTGCAGGCGGATGAGCTGGTGACCTTGCCTGCGATTACCTCTATTGCCAGCACGTTGGGTGCGCGACGGGTAGCGCAGCAGGCTTTTGATCATACTCAAACCCATCAGATCCATGCGGTCACTGTCAGCGACGCACAGGCGATACAGGCGTGCCTGAGTTTTGCTGACGATATGCGTACTTTGGTGGAGCCTGCTTGTGGTGCTGCTTTGGCCGTGGCGTATCAAGAGCTTGCGATCTTGGCGCAATATCAGCGACCCTTGATCGTCGTCTGCGGCGGTATGGGGGTAGACTTGGCGAACCTGATCAAACTGCAGTCTAGTTTGCAGCCAAGTTTGTAACCCAGAGCGAATATGAAACTTTTGAATTCTGCCGCCGCCGTTAAAGCTAAATCCGAAGCTAAATCCGTAGCAAAATTGCCCCGACACTAAGACACTATGCCCCAAGTCGCCTTCCCTAAATTGTTGTCCTCTCAGATCGCGTTCGATATTGCGCGCACGATCATGGATGGCTTCGACAAACATTACCGTTTGTTCCGCGCCTCCAGCCAGACTGCAAAAAGTGATTTTGAAACCGGGAACTGGAAGGCCGCACAAAATGCGGCACGCGAACGTATCGGTTACTACGATAAGCGCGTAAAAGAATGTGTGCAAAGTTTAGAGGACGAGTACGAGCAAGAGGACCTGACAGATCAGGTCTGGCGCGAAGTGAAGCTACATTACATGGGATTGCTGATTGACCATTTGCAGCCGGAACTGGCAGAGACATTTTTTAATACCGTCTGCACCAAGATACTGCACCGAAATTACTTTCACAATGATTTTATTTTTGTGCGTCCGGCAGTCTCTACCGAATATATCGAGAACAAAGATACGCCACCAACTTATCGCGTATATTATCCCGCCAAAGATGGCTTGCATTACACGCTCAAACGCATCATCACCAACTTCCAGCTCAAAGCGAGTTTTGCGGATTTGGACAGGGACGTAGAGTTCGTCGCCGAGCGTTTAAAATTGCTGCTAGAAAGCGATAAATTAGAGCCAAATCACCAGATACAGGTACTGGCGAATTTGTTCTTCCGCAATAAGGGTGCATACATCGTCGGCAAACGGATTAACGGGAACAAAGAGTCACCTTTTATCATTCCGATTCTGCACAATCGTAAGGGTGAATTGGTGCTTGATACCATCCTGTTTGACACAATACAGATCACGATTTTGTTCTCGTTCACCCGCGCTTATTTCATGGTGGACATGCTGGTGCCATCGGCCTATGTGCAGTTCATCCGCAGCATTTTGCCCAAGAAGCCGCGCAGTGAAATTTACACAATTCTGGGTTTACAAAAGCATGGCAAAAACTTGTTCTACCGTGACTTTTTGCATCACCTCAAATACTCGTCAGACCGCATCGAAGCCGCACCGGGTATCCGTGGTCTGGTGATGCTGGTATTTGCTCTGCCATCGTTTCCGTATGTGTTCAAGCTGATAAAAGATAGCTTCCCGCCGCCGAAAGAAACCACTAAGGCGCTGATCAAAGAAAAATACCAACTGGTCAAAAATCATGACCGTGTTGGCCGTATGGCAGATACGCTGGAATACTCGGACGTTGCCTTTCCACGAGCCCGTTTTTCTGAAGAGTTGCTGGCGGAGATTAAGCAATATGCGCCCTCGATTGTAGAAGAAGATGATGATGAAATTATTATCAAACATCTGTACATCGAAAGACGGATGGTGCCCTTAAATATCTTCTTGGGAGAAGCAGAGAAAAGCGGCGATGATGCGGCCATTGAGCACGGTATTTTTGAATACGGTAATGCCATTAAAGAGCTGGTCGCGGCAAATATTTTCCCTGGCGATATGCTGTATAAAAACTTTGGCGTGACGCGCCATAGCCGTGTCGTGTTCTATGATTATGATGAGATTGAATACGTCAGCGATTGCAATTTTCGCGTGATTCCGCAAGCGCGCAATGAAGAGGATGAGATGGCGTCGGAGCCGTGGTATCCAGTCGCAAAAAATGATGTCTTCCCAGAACAGTTCGGCCCGTTCTTATTGGGCAACCCCAAGGTGCGGCAGTATTTTATGAAGCATCATGCCGATTTACTGACGGCAGATTACTGGCAAACGCGCAAGCTACGCATTATGGCGGGCAAGGTGGATGATGTTTTCCCTTATCCGCAAGAAGTACGCTTCAGCCATCAAACTCAACTGCATCAGTTAAATGAGTTGAAAACACAGAGTTCGCAAAAATAATTCACAAAAGTTCGCCTCATCTTTACAAACAATTTTTTGGAGATATCACATGAATGATCCTATCGTTATCGTCGGCGCCGCACGCACACCTATGGGTGCATTTCAGGGCGACTTTTCTTCTGTCACCGCTAGTCAATTGGGTGCAGTGGCGATCAAGGCAGCAGTAGAGCGCTCTGGCGTTAAACCAGAACTGATTGAAGAAGTTTTGTTCGGCAACTGTCTGATGGCAGGTCAAGGTCAGGCGCCAGCGCGCCAAGCTGCATTGGCTGCGGGTTTGCCCATGTCTACCGGTGCGGTGACCTTATCAAAAATGTGCGGCTCTGCGATGAAGGCAACCATGATGGCGTTTGACTCCATTCTTGCGGGCAGCAATGAAGTCATGGTCAGCGGCGGGATGGAATCGATGACCAACGCGCCGTATCTGATCCCTAAAGCGCGTGGCGGCTATCGTATCGGTCACGGCATGATGTACGACCACATGATGCTGGATGGTCTGGAAGATGCATACGACAAAGGCAGATCAATGGGCACTTTCGCCGAGGATTGCTCCGCCAAATACCAGTTCAGCCGTGAAGAACAAGATGCGTTTGCAATCGCCTCTGTCAAGCGCGCACAGGCAGCGACTGCCGACGGTTCTTTTGCATGGGAAATCGCTCCGGTGACGGTATCTGGTCGCAGTGGTGATGTGGTCATCGATAAAGATGAAGGTCCGCTCAAAGCCAAGCTCGATAAAATTCCGGCATTGAAACCGGCGTTTAAAAAAGACGGCACGATTACTGCTGCATCTTCTTCATCGATCAACGACGGTGCCGCTGCACTGGTCTTGATGCGTGAGTCTAAAGCCAAAGAACTCGGCTTGACACCGATCGCCAAAATCCTTGGTCACGCCAGCCACGCGCAAGAACCGGGCTGGTTCACCACAGCACCCATCGGCGCGATAGAAAAGCTGTATAAAAAAATTGGCTGGACAACTGCCGATGTCGATCTGTTCGAAATTAACGAAGCCTTTGCAACAGTGCCAATGGCAGCGATGAAAGACCTCGGTATTTCTCATGACAAGATTAACGTTCATGGCGGTGCTTGTGCATTGGGTCATCCTATCGGCGCATCAGGTGCCCGTATCATTATCACTTTGATCGGTGCGTTGAAAAAGCAAGGTAAAAAACGCGGTGTCGCATCACTGTGTATTGGTGGTGGTGAAGGTACAGCGATGGCGATTGAGCTGGTTTAAATAGCACTCAGCGCACCCGATCAACAAACTCAGTTTTTATCTTCTATCTCTGGAAAAATAATGCCAACAGCCTTAATTCTCGGTGCCTCTCGCGGTATCGGCCACGAACTGGCAAAGCAATATAAAGCTGCCGGGTGGCGCGTCATCGCCACTGCTCGCAAACCGGAAGATCTGGCGACTTTACAAGCGGCGGGCTGTGAGGCTTTACCGCTGGATGTCACCAATCTGAACGATTGCGCGGGATTAGGCTGGCGGCTGGATGATGAAAAAATTGATATCGCGATTCTGAACGCCGGTGTGTATGGACCTCGAATTTCTGGTTTGACTTCACCGGACGAAAACCATTTTGACGAGGTGATGCATACCAACGTTCTGGCTGCGATGCGTATCTTACCGATGGTGTTGCCTCTCGTAGAAAACACCAAAGGTAAGCTGGCAGTGATCTCATCACGTATGGGCTCAATCAGTTTGCGTGAGAGTTCCAGTGGATGGTTGTATCGCGCTAGTAAAGCCGCTCTCAATTCAGTGTTAAAAGATGTCTCGCTGGAAGCAAAACATGTTGTCTGCGTTGCCTTCCATCCAGGCTGGGTACAAACTGATATGGGTGGGGCTGGTGCAGATATCACGGTGGAACAAAGCGCTAGTGGAATACGCGCTAGTCTGGCTGCTTTTACCGTAAAAGATAATGGACAGTTTTTTAATTACGACGGCACGGGTATAAGCTGGTGATAGATTTATAGATACCTAGGACTTACGCAAAATTGCCCCAGCAAGGCGTAAGTTCTAATAAGTTGGTAAGTCATTAGCAATCCATAAAAATTACGAGACTAAGCATGTTATTAACGCCAGAACACGAAATGATACGCGATGCCATTCGCGCATTTGCGCAGGAAAAATTAGTCCCCAACGCAGCGCGCTGGGATAAAGAGCACCACTTCCCTGCCGCAGAATTAAAAGAACTAGCGCAGATGGGTGCTTATGGTGTCGCCGTGCCGGAAGAGCTTGGCGGCGCAGGGATGGATTATCTGTCTCTGGCGCTGGTACTGGAAGAAATTGCTGCTGGTGACGGCGGTACTTCCACTGTGATCTCGGTCAATAATTGTCCGGTATGCAGTATCGCCATGATGTATGCGAACGACGCGCAAAAAGACCAATGGCTGCGACCGCTGGCCAGCGGCAAGATGCTTGGTGCTTTCTGCCTGACCGAGCCGCATGCGGGCAGCGATGCCTCCGATCTTCGTACTACAGCGAAGAAAGAGGGCAACGAATACGTATTGAACGGTGTCAAGCAATTCATCACCAGTGGCAAGCATGCGGACGTTGCTATTGTCATGGCAGTCACCGATAAAGCTGCAGGCAAAAAAGGTATTAGCGCATTCTGGGTGCCAACCAATACACTGGGTTATATCGTCGCCAGTCTGGAACAAAAAATGGGACAGCATTCTTCCGATACGGCGCAAATTTTATTTGAAAATTGTCGTATTCCAGCTGAGAACTTGATCGGCGAAGAAGGCATGGGTTACAAAATTGCCCTATCCGGTTTAGAAGGTGGTCGCATCGGGATTGCCTCCCAATCGGTGGGGATGGCACGCGCCGCTTTTGACGCAGCCCTGGCGTATGCCAAGGATCGTACCAGTTTTGGTAAAGCGATTTTTGATCATCAATCGGTGCAGTTCAAACTGGCCGATATGGCGACCCAGATCGAGGCCGCCCGTCAATTGATCTGGCATGCCGCCAGTTTAAAAGATGCAGGTAAGCCTTGTTTGAAAGAGGCGGCGATGGCGAAATTGTTTGCGTCTGAAATGGCAGAAAAAGTCTGCTCCGATGCGATACAAGTGCATGGTGGTTATGGCTACGTCAGCGATTTTCCCGTCGAGCGGATTTACCGTGATGTACGGGTTTGCCAAATCTATGAAGGCACCTCAGACATCCAAAAAATCCTGATTGGACGTGCGTTAGCACAGGGTTAAAGTTCCCTCTCCCGCACGCGAGAGAGGGGATTTGAAACCGATGTTTGGTCAAAAGACGAAAAAGATTGAAAAATCCAGTGAAATCAAATAGGCAGTTATGACCAAGTTGTGTCCCTGTGATTCAGGAAAACAGTTTAGCCAGTGTTGCGCCCCCTATTTAAACGGCAGCGCTATCGCGTCTAATGCAGAGGTCTTGATGCGCTCCCGCTATACCGCCTATACCTTGGGGGATGAGGCTTATCTGCGTGCGACTTGGGATGTACGCACTTGTCCGGCAGAAAAAATCGTGCATGATGAGCCAACTCAATGGTTGGGTTTAGAAGTTAAACATTACTCGCTTGATGCAGGTAAGACCGACACCGCGTTAGTAGAATTTGTAGCACGTTACAAAATTGGCGGGCGAGCACATCGCCTGCATGAGCTAAGCCGCTTTTTACAAGAAGATGGTAAATGGTTTTATGTGGATGGTAGTTTCCCGACCAAAGACGATAAGAAGAGAAAAGACAAATGACGACCTTAGATTCTAAACTGAATAGCCGTTCCGAAGACTTCAAAGCCAACGCTGCTGCTATGCAGCGAGTGGTCGATGACCTTAAAGAAAAAGTAGCTAAGATCGCTCTCGGTGGCGGTGATGAAGCACGCAAAAAACATCTGGCACGCGGTAAGTTGTTGCCACGCGACCGAGTGCAAATGTTATTGGATGCAGGCACGCCATTTCTAGAGTTCTCACAACTTGCCGCCTACGATATGTACAAAGAAAAGAGCGGTGCCGACGCCGCTCCGTCCGCCGGTGTAATTACCGGTATCGGTCGCGTCGCAGGGCAAGAATGTGTGATTGTCTGTAACGACGCGACGGTGAAGGGTGGGACTTATTATCCGTTGACGGTCAAAAAGCATTTACGCGCACAAGAGATTGCCGAGCAAAATAATTTGCCATGTATTTATCTGGTGGACAGTGGCGGCGCTAACTTACCAAATCAGGATGATGTATTCCCTGATCGGGATCATTTCGGTCGCATTTTCTTCAATCAGGCAACCATGTCGGCCAAAGGTATACCGCAAATCGCGGTGGTCATGGGCTCGTGTACCGCTGGCGGCGCTTATGTGCCGGCGATGAGTGACGAATCGATTATCGTCAAAAATCAAGGGACGATTTTTCTGGGTGGTCCACCGCTAGTCAAAGCCGCTACCGGTGAGGTCGTCAGCGCCGAAGATCTTGGTGGTGGTGACGTCCACACACGTCTTTCAGGCGTGGTCGATCATCTGGCACAAAATGATACTCATGCGCTATCGATGGCGCGCACCATTGTCTCTAACTTAAATCGTCAGAAGCCAGCTAGCGTCGTATTAAAAGAAGTAGAAGAGCCGAAATTCCCCCCGCAAGAATTATATGGCGTCATCCCGGTGGATACCCGCAAACCATTTGATGTGCGTGAAGTGATTGCGCGTGTAGTCGATGGTAGCCATTTCGATGAATTCAAGGCGCGTTATGGCACTACCTTAGTCTGCGGCTTTGCACATATCCACGGCATGCCGGTAGGTATTATTGCGAACAACGGTATTCTGTTTTCTGAATCTGCATTAAAGGGAACGCATTTCATTGAGCTATGCTGTCAGCGCAAAATCCCGCTAGTATTTTTGCAAAATATCACCGGCTTCATGGTCGGTCGCAAATATGAAAACGAAGGTATCGCCCGCAACGGCGCCAAGATGGTCACCGCTGTCGCCACTGCCAATGTGCCAAAATTTACCGTCATTATCGGCGGCAGTTTTGGTGCCGGTAACTACGGCATGTGTGGTCGCGCTTTCTCTCCGCGCTTTATGTGGATGTGGCCAAATGCACGTATCTCCGTCATGGGCGGCGAACAAGCAGCCAGTGTACTGGCGACCGTTAAGCGCGACGGCATCGAAGCCAAAGGCGGCACTTGGACTGCGGAAGAAGAGGACGCATTTAAGCAACCGATCAAAGACCAATACGAACATCAAGGCCACCCCTATTTCGCCTCCGCCCGGTTGTGGGATGACGGTGTGATTGATCCGGCAGATACGCGCATGGTGCTTGGATTGGGATTGTCAGCAGCGTTGAATGCGCCAATACCGGATGTGAAGTTTGGCTTGTTCAGGATGTAAATTTATGAAGCTGCTTGCACTTGCATTCTTATCCTTAATGGGACTTATCGCAGAGATTACCCACGCCGAAGAGATACTTTCTGCGACCTTGAATGAATCTGTTATTAAAATTCCTACGACCGTAAGGACGGTATTTCGGCAAGATGTGAGTAAGGAAATGGTGGTGACGCAGTTCCGACCTTCTGGAGACGGACCCTTCCCTATTGCAATTTTATTGCATGGACGCAGTTATAAAGATCGCTCCAAACCTAGTCGTGAGCGTTTTCTGCAAGCAGCAAGATATTTCGTTAACCGTGGTTTTGCCGTATGGGTACCGACTCGGCTCGGTTATGGTGATTCTGGTACCGAGCCTGATCCAGAGTATTCTGGTACTTGTTCTGGCAAAGATTATTTGCCCGGCTATGAGGCGGCAGCGGTTAGCACGCTTGATGTAATTGCCTATGCAAAACAACAATCCTATGTCGACCCAGCGCGCATAGTTATTCTTGGTCAATCTTACGGCGGTGCGACGGCAATAACTTTGGCTGCAAAGAATCCGCCAGGTCTGATCGCGGTAATCAATTTTGCTGGAGGTGGTGGCGGAAATCCTGACACTCAGCCGTATGAGCCTTGTCGGCCTGATTTATTGAAAGAGATGTTCGGACTTTATGGCAAGACAGCGCGGGTTCCAAGTTTGTGGATTTATACAGAAAACGATAAATACTTTGGTCCAAATTATCCCAAACAATGGTTTGCTGAGTTCCAGAAGCAGGCTTCAGGAAACAAGGCGGCAGAATATCGGGCTATGCCTGCATTTGGCGACAACGGGCATTTCTTTTTCTCCCGTGCTTTTTCGGTCTGGCGTCCGATAGTTGACGAGTTTTTACAACGTCAAGGTGTTCAGATACCGCAAAGCATTGGAATTTTTCAGGACACGGGCTATGCAAATTTACAAGATATTGCCAGTTTGCCGTCAACCAATCCTGACGCAAGAGAAAAATATGCGAGATTTTTAGAGCTAGATATTCCTCGTGCTTTTGTCTTTGGCTCTGCAGGAGAATTCGGATATGCCGGAGCAACTCATGACGCCCTTATAAAAGCATTAGAATTTTGTAAGAAGCGTGCCAATAGTGAATGTGTTCCGTACGCCATAGATGATAAGGTGGTCTGGAAAAAACTCAACGTCGGTAGTGCACCCGATACTGGTTCTTAAGTGAGTTTCTGGATGCAAATGGATTTGTCAGAGTACCGAATAAATAGGAAAAACGTAATGGATACGCTCACAATTTCAATCAGTGATTATGTCGCGACAGTCACACTCAATCGCCCGGAAGTCCGCAATGCCTTTAATGAAATGTCGATCGCCGAGATAACTCAGACCTTCCGGGATTTGGCTGCTAACGATCACATCCGTGCTATTGTGCTGGCCGCGAATGGCTCCGCTTTTTGTGCTGGTGCAGATTTAAATTGGATGAAAAAAATGGCGGATTATTCTCACGAAGAAAATCTCGCCGATGCGGGTCAACTGGCTGAAATGCTGCGGACTATTTATTGTTGCCCTCAACCTGTAGTCGCCAAAGTACAAGGCGATTGTTACGCAGGTGGCATGGGTTTGGTTGCTGCTTGCGATATCGCGGTCAGTGCAGATGTGGCGAATTATTGTTTAAGTGAAGTCAAACTTGGTTTGATTCCCGCGACGATTTCTCCGTATGTGATTAAGGCGATGGGCGAGAGTGCAGCGCGACGTTACTTCATCACGGCTGAAAGGTTCAGTGCAGCAGAAGCGCATCGTATCGGGTTTGTGCATGAACTGGTGAGTGCAGAAGCTCTTGATGAAAAGGTCGCCGAGATCGTTAAGTCGCTGGTGTCGAATAGCCCGAACGCAGTAAGGCAGGCAAAGCGTCTGGTACAAAATGTTGCCAGCCGCGAACTCACGGATGCATTGATTGCCACAACCGTTGAGGGTATTGCACATATCCGCGCGTCGGACGAAGGACGTGAGGGTGTTCGTTCATTTTTAGAAAAACGCAAACCGGGCTGGCTGCTATGAAAAAGAGAACACTATTAGTCAGTGCCGTTGCCTTGACTGCTGTCGCTGCGGCTGGTTTTGCAAGCTACCGAAAATCGACTGTTGAAATTACCTCGATCACGAATATGCTAACGCAGCTAGAAGCTTTGAAGTCGCGTGATCTGGCTGCCAAATTAGTCCAAAAAACTGGCTGGGCACCTTACAAAGTGTTCGTGCATCTGGCGCAAAGTATTCAGTATTCGATGACCGGTTATCCCGAGATGAAGCCCGAGTTGTTTCAGCACACCGCCGGTAGTGCCGCCTTCTATGCATTCTCGGTTGCCGGCGCGATGCGCCACAATTTGACTGAACCGATTCCCGGCGCACCGGCGATTGCCGATACCGGCAATGTCAGTGAGGCGATTGATCTGGTGATCAAGGCGTTGCAAGAGTTTCAGAGTTATACCGGAGAACTGCGGCCACATTTTGCCTACGGCTTATTGAGCAAGACTGAGTTTGCAAACGCGCATGTGATGCATATAGAAAATCACCTTAAGGAGATTCAGTCTTAGAGGAGCTTTGCAGTAGGACGGTCTGTAGGGTGCGTCATGCGCACCGTTGGTGAAAAAAACGATGAATAAAAAGAGTGCATCTGGTGAGATGCCAGGTACTCAAGGTACTCAAGGTACTCAAGGTACTCAAGGTACTCAAGGTACTCAAGGTACTCAAGGTGCGCATGGCGCACCCTACTTGATGTTTGATCCTTAGTCGTCGGCTGCTATGTTTGGCATCTCGATTAAAGTTTTTTAGAATTATCCGAAATAGAACGTCCAATCAATCTGCGGCTTTCCGGGCATAAACCTGCTAGAAGCCGCATAAGTAAGGGACGTTCCTTTTGAGAGATCTTCTGTTGAAAAGTTTGGAGTAAGTTTGAATTTGAATCAAAAAACCGACTGGGTCGCGCGCAGCCTGCAAAGTGTCTGGCATCCGTGTACCCAGATGCAACATCACGAAACGTTTATGCCGCTGATTCCAGTGAGTCATGGTCGCGGTGCTTGGCTGTTTGATACCGATGGCAAGCGCTATCTCGATGGCATCAGCTCTTGGTGGGTGAATTTATTTGGACATGCTAATCCACGTATCAATGCCGCGCTGAAAGATCAGCTTGATCAGTTAGAGCACGCGATGCTGGCAGGTTTTACACACGAACCTGTGATTCGTTTATCCGAGCGTTTATCCGCTTTAACAGGCGGTGTGTTGGGGCATTGTTTTTATGCTTCAGACGGCGCCTCGGCGGTAGAAATTGCTTTGAAGATGAGTTTCCATTTTTGGCGTAATGCAGGGCAGACCGCTAAACAAGAATTTATCTGCCTTAAGGGTAGTTATCACGGCGAGACCTTGGGTGCATTGGCAGTGACGGATGTAAAGTTGTTTCGCGATGCCTATGGTCCCCTGCTCAATAATACTCATGTGGTCGCCTCGCCGGATGCGCGTCAGGCGCTAGACGGTGAGAGTGCCGCTGATGGTGCTATCAAAGTTGCGCGCCATGCCGCAGCAGATTTAGAGCGCTGTCTGCAAGCAAATACGGGGAAAATCGCTGCCGTGATTTTGGAGCCGCTAGTGCAATGTGCCACCGGCATGGCGATGCATGATCCAGAGTATTTACGATTGGTGCGCACCTTATGCGATCAGTACCAAGTCCATTTAATTGCAGATGAAATTGCCGTCGGATGCGGCCGTACCGGTACATTTTTCGCGTTTGAACAAGCACATCAGCAAGCGCATCAGCAAGCACATCAGCAAGCAAATCCATTACCAAAGATCTGGCCTGATTTTGTTTGTTTATCTAAAGGGATCAGCGGTGGTTATTTGCCTTTGTCTTTAGTCATGACGCGGGATGAAATTTATCAAGGGTTTTATCACAGTGACACAGCACGTGGTTTTTTGCATTCGCATTCTTATACGGGCAATCCGCTGGCTTGTCGTGCAGCGTTGGCGACCTTGGATATTTTTGAGTCGGACGATGTACTGAATCAAAACCGGATCAAGGCAGCCAAGATTACGTCTGCTCTTCAGCCTCTGGCTCAGCATGAAAAAGTCCAGCATTTTCGGCAGCAAGGGATGATCTGGGCGTTTGATGCAGTCATAGACGATGTGCAGGATGCTAGTAGTTTTTCGCGCCGGTTTTTTACTATGGCACTTCAGCATGAGCTGTTATTGCGTCCTATCGGTCGTACCGTTTATCTGATGCCGCCGTATATTTTGGACGATGAAGAAATCGCTGGTGTCGCGGCCCGTATACAGACCGTGTTTGAAGAAGTCATCAAGGTGGCGCGATGAAATTACTCGACCACCTGCAGACGGAATTAACTACATTAGACGCACAAAGTTTGCTGCGCCGTCGTCGTATCACCGACACCATGTGCGCACCGCGTACCCAAGTCGATGGTAAGGCAATGCTGGCTTTTTGCAGTAACGATTATCTGGGGTTTGCTGCCCATCCGGCAATCATCGCAGCAATGCAAGAAGGGGTTGCTTTATACGGTGCAGGCAGTGGCGCATCCCACCTGATCAGCGGCCACTCGCGTGCGCATGCAGTGCTGGAAGAAAGACTAGCCAGTTTTCTTGCTCCGCATTTAGAGCAAGCGCAAGCGCTCTATTTCTGCACCGGTTACATGGCAAATCTGGCAGTAATTTCTGCCTTAGCTGCTGCTTCAAAATCAACTGCTGCATCAAAATCAAGCACCGATGTTTTTTCTGAAGCATTAAATCATGCCTCGCTGATCGACGGAGCGCGTTTATCACGTGCCACTGTCAAGGTGTATCCGCATAGCGATGTCGCTGCCTTAGAAAGCCTGCTGCGTGCCAGTAACGCAGCAACTAAAATTGTAGTGACTGACAGTGTATTTTCTATGGATGGTGACCTTGCGCCGTTACCTGCTTTGCTCGCTTTATGTGAGCAATACGATGCTTGGTTAGTGGTTGATGATGCGCATGGCTTTGGTGTCTTGGGCGACCATGGTCGTGGTGCGTTAGAACATTTTAATTTGCGTTCACCGAATCTGGTTTATATGGGAACCTTGGGCAAGGCCGCCGGTGTCGCCGGTGCGTTTGTTGCGGCCCATGCCACGGTGATTAACTGGATGGTGCAAAAAGCCCGACCCTATATTTACACCACGGCAGCACCACCTGCGATTGCGCATGCCTTGTTAACTAGCCTTGATCTGATACAAGGTGAGGAGGGTGCGATACGCAGAGCCAATGTACAGAATCTGATCAGACAAATGCAGCAGGGTTTGCAACTAAAACAGTGGCAATTGATGGCGTCTTCTACGGCAATTCAACCGATTCTGATTGGTGACAATGCCAGCACCATGCGGATTGCCGCAGACTTGTATGCACAAGGATACTGGGTAGGCGCAATCCGTCCACCGACAGTGCCGGTTGGTACTGCGCGTTTGCGTATCACCTTGTCTGGCTCGCATACCAGTGATGATGTCGCACAGCTGGTTTCAGCGATGAATCAACTGGAGGCTTCGCAATGACTGTCTTAAAACACCGTGCGGATTATTTTGTTACTGGTACCGATACCGAAATCGGTAAAACTCTAACTAGCGCCGCCTTGCTGTACGCCTTATCGCAGCGAGGCCTGCGAGTTGTCGGTATGAAACCAGTCGCTGCTGGTGCAAGCCTGATCGATGGCGTCTGGCATAACGATGATGTGGATATGTTGCAGGCGGCCTCCAGCATCAAGGCGAATACAGATGTAGTCTCGCCTTATTTAATGCAAGCTGCGGCGGCACCGCATATCGTCGCTATGCAAGAAAATGTCAGTATTTCTGATACGCATATCCAGACTTGCTATACCCAGTTGCAACAGCAATCCGATGCTGTGATAGTGGAGGGAGTCGGTGGTTTTTGTGTACCACTGACAGCGACCTTTGATACAGCGCAGATGGCGCAACAATTTGCCCTGCCAGTAATCATGGTGGTGGGTATGCGTTTAGGCTGTATTAATCATGCATTGCTCACTGCTGAGGCGATCAATGCGCGTGGATTAAAGCTGGTTGCATGGGTCGCCAACACCACACAAGCTAAGATGTCGTATTTTGAAGAAAACGTACAGGCTCTCAAGGACAGATTGCCGGCACCTTTGCTAGGGATTATCCCAAGTCTGGCAGATCCAAGCGCACAGGCCGCTGCCAGTTATTTGAATTTAGATGTAATTGCAGGACTTACGTAAAACGTCCCAACTGCCTTACCGGGACAACTTTGCGTAAGTCCTGAATTATTAATGGACTCTATTGACAACCAAGCCTATTGACAACAGAACTTAGTAACTCATTGAATTAATTGATGTGAAGGATTTCACCATGCAACAGACAGAACAGACAGCTGCTCCTCTAAATTTCCAAACGCCGGTCAAGCCTATTGAAGCCGAGGTTTGGCCTCTTGACGATGTAATGGCCTTGTTTGATTTGCCGTTTAACGATCTGATGTTTAAAGCGCAGACGGCACATCGTACTAATTTCCCGGAGGGTGATGTCGAATTGGCGACACTACTCTCGATAAAGACCGGTGGTTGCGAAGAAGATTGCAGCTATTGCCCGCAAGCGGCACGTTATGACACTGGTGTCGAAGCGAAAAAAATGCTGGATGTGCGAGAGGTTTTAGATGCAGCCAAAGCCGCCCGTGAAAACGGCGTGACCCGCTTCTGCATGGGCGCAGCATGGCGTTCACCCAAAGACCGCGATATCGAAAAAGTTGAAATCATGGTGCGTGAAGTTAAAGCCATGGGCTTAGAAACCTGCGCGACTTTAGGCATGCTGAAAGAAGAGCAGGCGCAACGTCTGAAAGATGCTGGTCTCGATTATTACAACCATAATCTTGATACTGCACCAGAGTTTTATAGCAATGTAATTTCTACCCGCGATTATCAGGATCGGCTGGATACCCTTGGTCACGTGCGTAGCGCCGGACTCAAAGTTTGCTGTGGCGGCATCGTTGGTATGGGGGAGTCACGCCGCCAGCGCGCTGGCCTGATTGCGCAATTGGCAAACCTCAATCCGTATCCTGAATCCGTACCGGTCAATCACCTGGTGCAGGTGGAAGGTACGCCTCTGCATGGTCTCGATCCGCTCGACCCTCTGGAATTTGTCCGTACCATCGCGGTAGCCCGTATCACTATGCCAAAGGCGCGCGTGCGCTTGTCAGCCGGTCGTCGCCAGATGGGTGAGGCCGTACAGGCGATGTGCTTCTTGGCGGGTGCTAATTCGATTTTTTACGGTGACAAGTTGCTGACTACGCAAAATCCTGAAGCCGAAGACGACCGTGTTTTGCTCGATAAATTGGGTTTGAAAACTCGTGGTGTCGTGGAGAAAAAATCTGGAAGTTGCAGTTAACAATGAATCGCCCTGCAGATGCTGAAGTCGTGTTTCGTTTACTTGCCACGAAGTCTGGTGGGAAGGATCGCCCGATCATGTCTGGGTATAGACCGGCTTATGCAATTAGAGAAAATTATTGGACTTCGACGAATCATGCGTTTCTTGATGTTTCCGAATTAGACCCGGGAAACTCAGCGAGGGCGCATATCTGGTTTCTGACGCCTGAAGTTTATCCAAATAGTCTTTGGATTGGACGAGAAATACCGGTAGCGGAAGGAAATCGTGTAATCGGTAATGCGGTTGTTGTAGCGATATTTAATCCATTGTTATTAGCTGAAGAAAGCTTTGATTCGTGACTAATGCAATTGAATTAATTTTTGATATTTTGAAGAGATCAAACTATGTTTAGTAAAATCCTGATCGCCAACCGTGGCGAAATCGCTTGCCGTGTTGCTGCTACCGCACGCCGCATGGGCATCAAAACCGTCGCTGTGTACTCCGAAGCTGACGCGAATGCGAAACATGTTGCTGTCTGCGATGAAGCAGTTCTAATCGGACCTGCTCCAGCTAAAGAGAGCTATCTGCGCGCTGACAAGATTATCGCAGTTGCGCTGGCCACTGGTGCTCAGGCGATTCATCCGGGATATGGATTTTTATCAGAGAACAGTGAGTTTGCCGATGCCTGCGCCAAAGCTGGCTTAGTTTTTATCGGCCCGCCAGCATCTGCAATTCGCGCAATGGGAAGTAAATCTGCTGCTAAATCTTTGATGGAAAAAGCCAATGTACCGTTGGTACCTGGATACCATGGCGATAATCAGGACGCGGATTTTTTGCAAACAGAGGGTGACCGTATCGGATACCCAGTCTTACTCAAAGCCAGTGCTGGTGGTGGTGGCAAAGGTATGCGGGTAATTGAAAAATCTGCCGACTTTAAAGAAGCACTCGCCTCTTGTAAGCGGGAAGCGATTAGCTCCTTTGGTGATGACAAAGTACTTGCAGAAAAATATCTGCAACGTCCGCGCCATATCGAGATACAAGTTTTTGCCGATACACAAGGCAACTGCGTTTATCTGTTTGAGCGTGATTGTTCGGTACAACGCCGCCATCAAAAAGTATTAGAAGAGGCTCCGGCTCCGGGCATGACCACGGAGCGCCGCACTGCTATGGGTGAGGCTGCGGTGGCTGCCGCAAAGGCGGTAGGCTATGTCGGTGCAGGTACGGTCGAATTCATAGCCAATCAAGACGGTTCTTTCTACTTTATGGAAATGAATACTCGTTTACAGGTAGAACATCCTGTGACCGAAATGATTACCGGTACGGATTTAGTTGAGTGGCAATTGCGTGTCGCTGCCGGGCAGCCTTTGCCGATGTCGCAGTCAGAACTTAGCATCAATGGTCATGCGATAGAGGCGCGTGTATATGCAGAGAACCCAGAAAAAGGCTTCCTGCCGTCAATCGGTACATTGCTGCATAACCAGACGCCACCGGCGGTCAATTTTGAGTTAGGTGGCGTAGTCAATACGCCTGCGGCGTTCCGTATTGACAGTGGTGTGCGTGAAGGCGACAGCATCTCACCGTTTTATGATCCGATGATCGCCAAGTTAATCGTCTGGGGCAAAGATCGTAGCGAAGCTTTGGCACGTATGTCGCAAGCCTTGGCACAATATCAAATCGTTGGTTTGTCCTCGAATATCGCTTTCTTGCAGCGTCTGATTACTAGCCCTGCATTTTCTACCGCTGATCTGGATACTGGTTTAATTGAGCGTAATCAAGAGGTCTTATTTCCGTCAGTAGTTCCAGCCAGCTTGCAGGTATTAGCGTTAGCGGTCGTATCCTTATTGCAAGCTGAAAAAATAGGCGGCAATGACCCATGGAAAAGCAATCATGGCTGGCGTATGAACAGCACTTTACAGCGCACGATCAAGCTGGAAGAGGAGCATGGCGCGCATGGAGTTGTGGTCAGTTATCTTGCAGATTCCTGGTTAATCACGGTAAACGGCGCTAGCGCAAATGTCACGTTAGCAAATCATACGGGACATCAACTCAGCCTAAAGATTGGTGATCAAATGATCACCGGCACCGTAGTACGCAATGCAGAAACGATCAATATATTCAGCCAAGGTCAACATACTCAATTGCACTACGCCGATCCGATGGCACATGCAGGCGAGGTAGAAAGCGAAGGCGGACGACTAACAGCACCAATGCCAGGCAAGATCGTCGCGGTGCTGGTCAGCGCCAGGCAAGAGGTTAAAAAAGGCGACGCACTGTTGATCATGGAGGCGATGAAGATGGAACACACCATCGCAGCACCGCACGACGGCGTTGTTGAGGAAGTGTTGTATGCCGTTGCAGATCAGGTTACTGAAGGCGCGCCACTACTGACCTTTAAACAAGATTAGTCAACCTCGCTTATTTTTAGAACTCCTCTCCCGCCAGCGGGAGCAGGGAGACCACTGTAATTCACATGAAAATAATCTTCTACTCGTCTGGTATTAATCCAGAACAATGGCTAAATAGCCTTAACCGTGCATTGCCAAATAGTGATATCCGCGTTTGGCAAGACGGTGATGTTGCGGCCGCTGATTATGCGATTGTTTGGAAGCCACCAGTCTCCATGTTGGCAGGGCGTAGTGATTTAAAAGCGATTTTCAATCTCGGCGCCGGTGTTGATGCGATTTTGCAGTTAGGTGATGCATTACCTAAAGGCGTGCCCGTGATTCGTCTGGATGATGCCGGTATGGGCACACAAATGGCAGAATACGTGAGCCATGCTTTACTGCGTTACTACCGCAGATTTGATCATTATGATCAGCAAAGACAGGCACAACACTGGCAACTTCTAAAACCCTTTGAGAAGCAAGATTTTAGTGTTGGTGTACTGGGACTTGGTGTCTTGGGTAAACGGATTGTAGAGGCGATTTCTGGTTTCGGCTTTCCTATCAATGGCTGGAGCCGTACACAAAAAAATATCGCAGGCGTTACTTGTTATGCAGGTCAAGACGGTCTCGACGCTTTTTTAAAAACATCTAAAGTAGTAGTCTGTATCTTGCCGCTGACCGACGATACACGCAATATTTTAAACCGTAACAATTTACAAAAATTGCCCAAGGGTGCTTACATTATTAACGTTGCCCGCGGCGCCCATCTAGTTGAAGACGATTTATTGGTTTTGATACGGGAAGGGCATATTGCCGGTGCGACATTAGATGTGTTCCAGACCGAGCCACTGCCTGCTGGACATGCTTTCTGGTCAGAGCCTAGTATCAGTATTACACCGCATATCGCGGCAACGACCTTGCGTGATGAAAGCACAAAACAGATTGCAGATAAAATCAATGCGCTAGCAAACGGTCAGGCCGTCACTGGCATCGTCGATCCATCCAGAGGATATTAATATGATCAGCAGCTTACCTAAGCAAGTCAAAATCGTCGAAGTCGGTCCACGTGATGGTTTACAAAATGAGAAAGAAAGCATTTCAGCAGATATCAAAATCGAGCTGGTCAATCGCCTTACAGATGCCGGTTTCAGTAATATCGAGGCGGCCTCTTTTGTCTCACCCAAATGGGTGCCGCAAATGGCAACCTCAAGCGAGGTCATGGCAAGCATCAAGCGTAAACCAGGCGTGATTTACTCGGTGCTTACCCCGAATATGAAAGGCTTTGAGGCCGCACTCGCCGCCGGTGCTGATGAGGTCGTTATCTTCAGCTCTGCGTCCGAAGCCTTCGCACAAAAGAATATCAATTGCTCGATTGCAGAATCAATAGAACGCTTCCGCGATGTCGTACTAGCTGCCAAGCAAAATAAAATCCGCCTGCGTGGCAGCATCAGTTGCTCCTTTGGCTGTCCGTACCAAGGCGAGGTCGATCCTGCCAGTGTCGCCGATGTCGTCAAGCGCTTGCGTGATCTGGGCTGCGACGAAATCGACATCGCCGACACCATCGGCGTCGGTACTGCCCGCCAGGTACAGCACGTGATGCAACTAGTCGCGCAAGATTTTCCGCTAAATAGTTTATCGGGACACTTTCACGACACTTATGGTCAGGCACTAGCGAATATTTATGCAAGTCTGGAAGTTGGGATTTCGATCTTCCATTCCTCCGTCGCGGGTTTAGGTGGTTGCCCTTATGCGAAAGGTGCGACAGGTAATGTAGCGACCGAGGACGTGCTGTTTATGATGCAAGGTCTTGGTATTGCTACCGGGATTGATTTAAATGCGGTAGTCGATACTGGGCAGTTTATCTCTGGACATCTGGGGCGCAAGGCGGTCAGTCGAGCTGGGAATGCTATTGCGGCAAAGAGGATTGGCTAAACGGTCAATGGCAGGATGCACCGCGTGCACCTTTTTTTCGTTTAATTCTCTATGACGTTTGCTTAGATTGTCAGCCAGTGGAGACCGGCGGCTACTCACTTTTCTTACTTCGCCAAGAAAAATAAGTAAAAGAAGGTCATCCGAAAATCGTTGCCTGTTCGAGTTCTCTTTTGTGCGCGTCAAATAATCGGAAGGCTCACAACTCGTTGCCGTGTAGGCCGCACGTCCGCTTGCTAACGGACACCTTTAAGTAGGCGAGATATACGCATCTCGAAGCCCTGGCTACACCTCATACAGAGACACTTTTTTCCAATTTCGACCAAAAGCAACAAATCTAATAATCTTTCCCTAGCGCAAATATACTGAGTTTATAATCAGGCATATTTTCCAAACAGAGAAGAAAAATGATGGAAGCCCATATGTCGTCGCAAATCCGTACCCTCACCTATGTTGAGAATGAAGACCATCCGGTATTTGGTACCTTGGTGGAGCAAATTTTACATTTGCTGAACTCCAAGTTGAGTTTTAGTGACATCTTGATTCACCAAAATAGTCCGATCATGTTGCGCCAACCTAAAGGCCTGGTCGCGGTGACGGATTCGCCGATTACCAAAGAAGAGTTAGAAGAATTTTTTGAGGTGATTGAGCCTAATTGGTCCGAGCGCATACAAGACCGTGCTTTCGATCGCTCGATTGATTTAAATACGGCGCGCATACGTGCCAACTGTTTTACCTTCCAGGGTAAAAAGCGTCTTGGTTGTGTGATCCGCCGTTTTCCGCGTGAGCCTATGGAGCTGAGCCAGTTGGGCTTGCGTCAGTGTGAGCAGGATTTTGCCAAGCTCACTAGCGGGCTGGTGCTAATCATTGGCGATACTTGTCAGGGCAAATCGACTACGATTGCATCGATGCTGGATCAGATTAATAAAACACGATCTGGCCACATCATCACGATAGAAGATCCGGTTGAAACTTTGATCCCGCAACGTAAGTGCATTATCACTCAGCGCGAAGTTGGTTTTGATGGCGACGTTGAGAGCTATTACCTCGGTGCGCTGGATGCGCTGCGTGAGCGCCCTGATGTCATCGTGATTGGTGAGATCCGTGATGCACAGACCGCGCAAGAAGCATTGGCATTGGCGGAATCAGGTCCTTTAGTACTGGCGTCTTTACATGCCCGTTCGACCGAATTGGGTTTGCAAAAAATGCTGCGTTTGCTAGGGAATGGTGAGCCACAAGCACAGGCGTTGGCACAAGCTTTACGCGGTGTTTTATGCCAGGCGCTTTTGCCTTCGGTTGAGGGCGATCGTTACTACTTGGCGACAGAATGCCTGACCGCTAATCCTACGGTAGCAAAGATGATTGAAAATGGTGGCATCTCTGGCCTACGTGCGCTGATGGATGGCGATGCTATTGCTACTAAACAGAATCCAGGTTGTTATTCTATGAATGCCGCATTAAAGCAGTTGCTGATCAATAAAAAAATTGGTCTGGAAGATGCGCGTAATGCGACTACAGACCGTCTTGGTCTGCTGGCTACTCTAAAGGCCTGAGTTGTTTCAATCGCTTATAAGGTAGCAGTTCAGACTGCAGCCCAGGCTGCAGTTTTTAAGTTGACGCTATCTGATCACGTAACAGCAATATTCCATTTCAAAAATCACTGTACATCGCCATACTTTCCAATAGAGAATAGAAAAGGGTTGTCATTTCACTTCTATTTCACTTTTCTAAAATGAACCAAGAAAATTCTGGTCTGGCGCTGGAGCTGACACAGCTTAGCAAACACTACGGTCGGCCTGCGGTTGACCAGCTTAATCTTCAGGTAAAACGCGGTGAGTTGTATGCTTTGCTGGGGCCAAACGGTGCTGGTAAGACGACGACCTTGCGGATGGTGGCGGGTTTACTGGTGCCGGATTCTGGTAGTGTACAAATCCTTGGCGTTGATCTTGCTGCCAATCCTGCCCTTGCTAAGCAAAAGCTGGCCTACCTGCCAGATGATCCCATGTTGTACAACAAACTCAAGCCGTTTGAGTATCTGGAGTTTGTCGCTGGTTTGTGGGGCATGTCTGCCGCGGATGCCGAGAGCAAGGCGCGTGAGTTGCTGGAGTGGTTAGACCTGAGCAAGCATGCGGATGAATTGACCGAGGGTTTTTCGCGCGGGATGAAGCAAAAGCTGGCACTCGCCGGAGCCCTGATCCACGCGCCTGAATTGATTATTTTGGATGAACCTTTAACTGGTCTGGATGCAGCCGCTGCCAGACAAGTCAAAGACCTGTTGCTTAAACACGTGCAAGCAGGTGGGACGGTGATTTTGACGACGCATATTCTGGATGTAGCGGAGCGTCTGGCCGAACGGATAGGGATTATCCAAAACGGTAAGTTGATTGCCGAAGGTACTTTAGATGAATTGCGTAGCCAGACCAGCCATAGCGTAAATGGTGTGACTGACGCGAATGGTGCGAATGGTGCGAATGGTGTATTTAGCCGCGCAGCCACTTTGGAAGAGGTGTTCTTGCAATTGACGGAGCCTGCCTGATGTTGATTTCAGCCGCAACGATAGCGGCAACAATCGTCACAACGACAGTCACAGCCGCAGCTGCAATGATCGCCAGGTACTCTCAATATCCTTTATGTGGAGTCAATTTCAAATGAAGCTGCCATTTAAAGTCGGTAGTGCACTATGGTTATTGGCGCATGAGTGCCGTATGTTTGTGTACGACATGGGTGGCGGTAAAACGAATCAGACAGACAGCAAAACAGGCAAAGTTAAAGCTGCGCGACGTGGTATGTCGACCACGGGGAAAATCAGTTTCAGCCTGCTATTTATTCTGGCGCATCTGGGCGTGTGGAGCATTATGCGCAAAGTCCCTGCGCTCAAAGCCGAGCCTTCTGCTGTGATTATCATGGGAGCAGGCGCGCTGCTGGCTGTTGTGTTTAGCTTGATGTTGTCATTTGCCCTTAACCGTAGCGTCAAGGTTTTATTCGAGCGCGCTGATCTGGATTTGCTGCTGTCGTCGCCATTGTCTTCCCGCTCTATTTTTAGTGTCAGGCTGATCGCCGTGGTGTTGGGCGTTGCTTCGCTATTTCTGTTGTTGCTAACGCCGGTGGCGCATGTGGGCTTGCTGTTGGGGCAGCCGCGCTGGCTGAGAATTTATCCGGTATTGCTGAGTCTGGCGGTGATCGCATCGTCGTTTGCGATGTTGTTGACCTTAGGGCTGGTGCGCTGGCTAGGTGTGCGGCGCACTTTGACGGTGGCACAATTGATTGGTGCCTTGACTGGCGCATCCATCTTTCTGGTGACTCAGATATTTAATAATCTAAGCCAGGATTATCGTCAGCGGGTATTTGCTGTTTTCCAACCTTTGTTGAAAGCAGATGCTTTAATGGGTGCGCAAAGTTGGTTGTGGTTGCCTGCGCGTGCATTATTTGGTTCGCCTTTAAGCATGCTGATGATGGCGAGTCTGGGCTTGGCTAGCTTTTTGATTACAGTACATTTAACACACCGGTTTTTTTTGCGAGGTGTACAGCAAGTGGGCGGTATGGCAAGTACATCGGCGGGCAAACAGCTACGCACCGCGAGCGCGATCAAACTCCAGTTCCGCTCTGGTTTATGGCGCAGTGTTGTCGTAAAAGAGTGGCGCCTAATTTTACGTGATCCACAATTGATCTCTCAAGTGCTGCTGCAATTGCTGTACATGTTGCCGATGTTTTTCGTCGCTTTTAAAAACGGTGCCGTACTACCCGGAGTGGCAGCGATGCTGACTTTTATTTCCGGCTCTTTGTCGGCCTCTTTAATTTGGGTAATCGTATCCGCAGAAGATGCGCCCGACTTATTACGCGCTGCACCAGCTAATTATCATGTTATCCGCAATGCCAAATTGAGTGCGGCAGTATTGCCTGTATTTGTATTGCTTTTGCCGTTTTTGTGCTGGATGACGTTCAACAATGTATTGCTTGGTTTGTCGCTGACAGTCATGGTGCTATTGTCGATGAGCAGCGCTGCGTTGATGAACTTATGGCTGGCGCTACCTGGCCAGCGGGCGCAGTTTAATAAGCGTGGCAAAGTTGGATTTGTCGCAGGCTTGCTGGACTTTTTCAGCGGAGTCGCCTGGGCCGCTACGACTTATGTCAGCATGCAATTTGGGCTGTGGGGATTTCTACCGCTAACAATAGGTTTGCTAGTACTTGGTGCCGCCTGGCTGATGCGAACCAAAGGGAATTGAGATGACAGGATTGATCATGTGTCTGGTAGAAGTAAATTGCTGTAAATAAGTTCTGCTATTGATTGCAAATTGAGCGCACTCATACACACTTAGAGCGTGCTTAGAATCGATGCTGTTTCTTAGTTAACCGTTAATTAACCGTTGCTTGTGATGTTGGATTTATCGCTTCGCATTGCTTGGCATTTAAAGTATTAATATAAATACTCCCAGTAGGTATATTTAAGTTGTCCATATAAAAATTGGACAATCAGCCAATTTGATAAAAATTTATGGGGAGTATATGTTATTCCTTGATTTTTTCTGGATAACAAAAGAATGTTCCTCAGCAAAAAGGTAACTGCTAAGGTGAATTGGTTTTATGTAGCTCTTGATGTGAATTTGATGTGAATTCGTCGCCCACCCACTCTATTTGATTGATCTTGTGATGACATTTTTTACTAAAAAACGTTTTATCCTCGCTGTCGTGATATTGCTTATTGCTGGCGCCGCAGCCAGCTACTACCAAAAAAAGCAAAAGGCCAGTAAGGATGAGGAGCCACAATTTAAGACCGCCATCGTCGATAAAGGCAACCTGACCCAAACTGTAACTGCCAGCGGCACACTCAATCCGGTTGCGCTCATCAGCGTGGGTTCGCAAGTATCTGGCACTGTGGTGGAGTTGAATGCCGATTTCAACGACAGGGTTAAAAAAGGGCAGGTGTTATTGAAGCTGGACCCGACCATTTTTAACGCCCAGATTAAACAGAGCGAAGCCACGTTGGCATCGGCCGAATCGTCCAAGCGGCTGGCGGTGGCAAACTTAGATCGTAATCAAAAACTAGTTTCGCTGAGCTATATTTCTGGCGCATCGCTAGACCAGTTAAAGCGTGAGGTAGAAGTGGCCGATGCCAATATCAAACTCGCCAGAGCGCAGCTGGATCGGGTGCAGGCGGATTTTAATAACAGCGTGATCCGCTCACCGATTGATGGCGTCATCATCAAGCGCACGATTGATATGGGGCAAACGGTAGCGGCATCTTTCCAGACACCGAACCTGTTCCAGATTGCGCGTGATCTGACCAAAATGCAGATTGATACCAATGTGTCGGAAGCCGATGTGGGATCTTTAAAAGACGGCCAGGCGGCGCGTTTTGTGGTGGATGCCTACCCCGACCGTGAGTTTGATGCGAGCTTGCGTCAGTTCCGGCTTGCTGCCAATGTCCAGCAAAATGTGGTGACGTATAACGTCGTCTTGGACGTGGATAACAAAGATGAATTATTAAAGCCCGGAATGACGGCGCAGGTGCGTCTGGTTGTCGGTAATCGCCAGAACGTATTGCGCATCCCCACCGCTGCATTACGTTTTAAATTGAGTGATGAAGAGATTGCCAAAGAAGCGAAGTTGAAGAAAGAGGCTGATAAAAAAGCGGCAGAATCAGGTGCTGGGTCAAGTGCAGTGACAAGCGCAGCCTCGGCCAGCGCATCTGCTGTGCCTCGCCCAGAAGCAGAGGACGATGTGTCTTTCCGTAGCAAGGGCGAGATGACGCGCTCATTTAAAATTTTTGTGCTGGATGAAAAAAACAAAGCCAAGCCTGTCGATATCAAAATTGGTTTGTCTAATTTCCGCTATACCGAAGTGCTTTCTGGCGATCTAAAGCCTGGTGATAAAGTGATTATCAGATCACTGGATATTGCCAATGCAGGATCACACTAATGGTAAGCACAAAAATGGATACGAAAGGCAAGGCTATAAATCAAACGGTAGCTCAGTCTCAAGCTCAGACGCAAGCTGAGGCTCAACCACTGATCGATATCCGTAAGGTGACTAAAAGTTACTTCTCTGGCGGTATTGAGACCCAGGTTTTATTCGGGATTGATCTGTTGGTACCGCAGGGTGATTTTTTAGCCGTGATGGGGCAATCGGGTTCTGGCAAATCAACGCTGATGAATATTTTTGGTTGTCTGGACCAGGCGACCAGCGGTACTTACCGCTTAAATGGGGTGGATACGTTAACTTTGTCACGCAGTGAATTAGCGACGATACGCAATCGCACAATCGGTTTTGTATTCCAGAGTTTTAATCTGATCAAACGCATGAGCGTTGCAGAGAATGTCGCCTTGCCGCTCATTTATGCCGGTGTGTCGCGTGATAAAGCGTACAAAAAAGCCTTGGTCGAACTGGAGCGGGTGGGCTTAAAAGAGTACGCAAAACGTTTGCCAAATCAACTCTCTGGCGGCCAGCAACAACGGGTGGCAATTGCCCGCGCATTAGTCGCTGATCCACCGCTTATTTTAGCGGATGAGCCAACCGGTAATCTGGATACGCAAACCAGCGTAGAGATCATGCGCTCTTTGCAGCAGTTAAATGCCGAGCGGGGCATTACGATTTTACTGGTGACACATGAGCCAGATATTGCCGCGTATAGCAAACGTTTAGTCCGCCTCAAAGATGGCCATGTTTTATACGATGGCCCGGCAGTAGAGGGTTTGCAACAATTGGCGCAAAGCCACGAGGCGCATGCACAGGCGGCGACTCCTTTCAATAGCCATCTGCCACAAGACCAGAGCGGAGTCAGACTATGAATTTTCTTCAAGTTTTTATTGAAGCATTCCGCTCCATGAATGCCAATCGGCTGCGTACCTCGCTGACTATGCTGGGCATCATTATCGGCATCACCTCGGTGGTAATGATGTTAGCTGTAGGCGAAAGTGCGAAGAAATTTATCGCTAAAGAGCTAGAGGTGTTGGGTAGTAATTTGATGATCGTATCGCCGGGTGCCAATCGTACCCAAGGTGTGCGGGCGCGCACAGGCACAGCGCCGTCGTTATCGGTAGATGATGCACTGGCGCTCAATGAATTACCTAGTCTGAACGGCGCAGCTCCAGCTTTGCAAGGGTTTTTTCAGATCGCGGTTGGCAATGACAATACCAACAGCGCGGTACTTGGGATCACGCCAGAGATGTTTAAGGTACGTAACTGGAAGGTTGATCAGGGTAATTATTTTAGTGACTCTGATATCCGCGGCGCGGCTCGTATGGTCGTGATCGGTAAAAAGTTAGCCGAGCAGTTTTTTTATAAAACCAATCCACTCGGTCAGTTTGTCCGTATCGACAATGTGCCGTTTCAGGTGGTGGGTGTATTGCAGGGCGAGGGACGGATGTTTGATGGCGGTGATCTGGGTGAGATGGTCTTGATCCCGATCACAACTGCCAGGGCAACCTTGATGCGCAGTCCTTTTCCCTCCAATGTGCATTATGTGGTGGTACAGGCAAAAGACGATAAATCGCTGAAGGACGCCGACCAAGATATTAAAGACATGCTACGTGATCGCCATCATATTAAGTCCGAACAAGAAGATGATTTTCGAATTGATAACTTGGCGTCCATTGCAGAGACCGGCGCCAAAATCAGTGCAGGTCTGGCCGCCATGCTGGGCGCAATTGGTGCGATTTCATTGATTGTGGGCGGTATTGGCATTATGAACATCATGCTGGTATCGGTGACTGAGCGTACCCGCGAGATTGGCATACGGATGGCGATTGGTGCCAAGCCGCGTGATGTGCTGTTACAGTTTTTGACGGAAGCGGTAGTGATTTGTCTGGTCGGCGGCGTATTTGGTATTTTGCTGGCAAGTGCGGGTGCCGCCGCCATTACTTCGACGGGTAAGCTGGATGTAGAAATCGGCTTTGGCGCAATGCTGGTCGCTTGTGGTTTCGCCAGTTTTGTTGGAATTTTCTTTGGATTTTATCCTGCACGCCGGGCGTCTTTGCTGTTGCCGGTAGATTGTTTACGCTACGAATAGAGTGGTGATTGATGATATATACGATAAAGTAAGAACTAAAGTAGGAATAGAACTTGCATTGTTACAAAAATAGCGCAAAATTAATAAAACGTTACTTCTCGTTTTAAGTAGTTAGCTTGCGTGATTCGTAACTAATCCTAAGAAGTTCCATAACCATCAGGAGCAATTAATAATGACCGTGCAGATGACCGTACCTATCATTATTGATTTTGAAGCCTCCGGGTTTGGCAAAGGCAGTTATCCGATCGAGGTCGGATTCTCCGGGCGACATGGTGAGGGCTGGTGTACTCTGATTCGCCCGGAAGACGATTGGCAACACTGGGATGTGGAAGCCGCCAAAGTGCATCACATCCCGCGTGAGATTTTAGTCGAGCGTGGTCGCTCGCCGGATTATGTGGTTGATCAGCTCAATAGTTTTTTAAATGGGCATACGGTCTACACCGATGGTTGGGCGCAGGATTATGTCTGGATGGCGCGTTTGTTTGATGCGGCCGGCAGAGTGCCGCGTTTTAAACTGGCAGATTTGCGCGAGATTATTACCGACGATCAGCAGGCTTTATGGCATGCGACTAAGGACCGGATACAAGATGAATTGCATGTATCTCGGCATCGCGCCAGCACCGACGCGCGGGTACTGCAATTGACCTGGTTGCGTACCTACGATGCCAAAACTAATGCTAAGATCAATACTAAGACAGATGTGGACGCGACTACTAATGCATGCGCCAATGCAAGTGAGAATCTAAGTGCTAGCCTAAATACAAAGCCAATCAACAAAGCAGGCGGGTTCTCTGTATGACGTATGCTACTCCGACAAACGGGAGCACATAATTTGCTTACTCAAATCACTTCACAAGCGCAGCTTGATATTGAGCTATCCGCGCTGTCGCGACAGACAGACGCCACGATAGAGAGCGAACCTGCCCAGACCATTGCGCTGATTTTAAAAGCAATTGCCCAGGCAGAAGCCACTATCGAATTTAGGGCAGACCCAGTAGTCATCGGCGAACTACATTGTAAGATCGGGAACTGCCGCATTATTTTGCATGACCCTTCTGGTATTCGCGATTTTGAAATTGCTTTGGAATACGCAGAAAAAAATAATAGTCTGGAGCTGAAAGCAGATGTACTACATGGCTTAGCTCGTACCTTCCTTGCGTTTGGTGATACGAACAGCGCTTTGCAATATGCAGAAAAAGCGATAGCGATAGAGCGACAGGTTGACAGACCGAAAAAATTCGCGCAGATACTGATCACTCTCGGTTTTTTATTCACGAGTACCCAGCAATTTGAACGCAGTCTGACTATCTATAAAGAAGCTTATGTTCTTTGTGAAAAAAATCAGGATCAGGATAGCCTGGCAAGGGTTAAAAATAATTGGGCAGACAGCCTGATTATTTATTACGAAGTACAGAATGAAGATGGCGCATCGCCAGACGTACAGATGCTGGACGACGCTATTTTGTACACGCGCCAATCGCTAGTCCATGCGCAAACTAATAAGATGGTGAGAACTCAGTTGCTGGCGACAGAAACGCTGGCACACGCGCTGGAAGAACGGAGTTTATATGATCTCGCGCTGCAAGAGTTAGGTCATGGATTAGATCAATTTTCAGGCTACGGCTTTGCTAAAGAAGAGCTGGATATCAAGGTGCGTATCGGCGCCTTACAATTGCGTATGCATCAGCTGCAAGCAGCAGTCGCATCGATGATAGAAGCCCGTGATTTTGCGATGAGATTAGGTAATTATCCGCATCTGGCCGATTTGCTTAAAATTCTTTCGCATGCGTATGAGATGGTTCAGAATTTTGAGGCAGCCTTAAAAGTCTATAAAGAATTCCATACGATTACACTCAAAGCGCGTGATCAAAGAGCGCAAGTCAGTGCCCAGATTTTTGCTGCCAAAATGGATTTAGAGCGGGCGCAGCAAGAAGCAATAGTTCATAAAAATCGGGTCAACCAGCTAGAAGATTTTAATCGTACCTTGCGGGTGCAGGTTAATGAAGATACCTTAACCGGTTTGCCAAACCGGCGTGCGCTGGAAGAAAAAATGGCGACGCGTTTAACCGGCACAATCACCAATGTCGCATTCGCAATGGCCGATATTGATTTCTTTAAAAAGGTCAATGATGGCTACTCACATTTGATCGGTGACGAGGTACTGCGTCAGGTCGGACGCTTGATCTCATCTTGTCTGCGCTCGGGCGATATGGCTGCGCGCATCGGTGGGGAAGAGTTTGCTTTATTATTTGACCGCACCGCAAAATCAGTCGAAGCCTGCGAACGTATACGCAATGTAATTGCGGCCTACGACTGGAGCACAGTAGCCGCCGGCCTGCATATCACCATGAGTTTTGGTGTGACGCACATCAGAGATGGCGACGATTTAAAAGCCATGATGATTCGGGCTGATGCGGCCTTATATCGCGCCAAAGACAACGGCCGTAATCGGGTAGAAAAAGCATAAGTATCTTTTTTCATCTTGATCCAAGCTCATTGAAGCCGCTAGTAAACTAAAAAACATGACTCAAACTGTACGTAAAATCGAATGTGATGTGCTGGTAATCGGCGGTGGTATTAATGGTGCTGGCATTGCGCGTGATGCTGCTGGACGCGGACTATCCGTCGTGCTGTGCGAGAAAGATGATCTTGCTTCACACACCTCATCTGCCTCCTCCAAACTGATACATGGTGGACTGCGCTATCTGGAATATTATGAGTTTGGCCTGGTCAGAAAATCGCTGATTGAACGCGAAGTATTATTACGCTCCGCCCCGCATATCGTCACGCCTCTGCGTTTTGTCATGCCGCACATGCAAGGCCTGCGTCCGGCATGGATGTTGAGGGCAGGTTTATTTTTGTATGATCATCTGGCAAGGCGCGAATTATTACCCGGATCTACCGCCATCAATTTAAAAAAACATCTGGCTGGTCAGGCTTTGCAAGCTAATTTAAGTCGTGGCTTTGAATACTCAGATGGCTGGGTAGATGATGCGCGTCTAGTCGTATTAAATGCAATTGATGCGGCAGAAAAAGGTGCCACCATCATGACCCACACGCGCTGCGAATCCGTGGTGCAGCGAGATGGTAAATGGCTGGCGCAATTACGTGATACATCCGGTGGTGCTGCCGCTGTCAATCAAATTACCGAGGTCTGCGCAGCTAGCCTGATCAATGCGACTGGCTCGTGGGCAGCACAATTACAGCAAGCTATTTTGCCTCAGCAGACTGCCAGAACTTTGCGTTTAATCAAAGGCAGTCACATCGTAGTGAAGCGCATGTTTGATCATCCGTATGCGTATATTTTTCAGCATCCTGATGGTCGCATCGTTTTCGTTATTCCCTACGAAAATGACTTTACTCTGATCGGCACCACCGATATTAACTACCAGGGCGATATCAATAAAGTGGTGATCGACGCGGCTGAAATTGATTATCTATGCGAACTAAGTAGCCTCTACTTCAAGCAAGAAATTCAACCCAAAGACGTACTGTGGTCCTATTCTGGTGTGCGGCCATTAGTCGATGATGGCAGCGTAGATGCCAAAGCAATTACCCGCGATTATCATTTGGAATTGTCGGACTCCGCCGCACCGCTACTAACCGTCTTTGGCGGCAAGATTACGACTTTTCGCAAGCTGGCAGAAGAGGCGATCAATTTAATCACGCCTGCACTGGCTAAATCCGCACTCACTCAATCAGCCAGAGATAAATTCAGCGCTGTCAAACCCGCCTGGACCGCAAATGCCTGCTTACCCGGCGGCGATGTTTTTGGTGATCGGCCAGATAACCGTGCTGTATTGGAATTCGATGATTTTATTAAACGTCTACGCCGCGATTATCCGTGGATGCCAGGCCCGCTATTAAAACGCTACGCCCGCGCTTACGGCACCCGCATTAAGCATCTGCTAGAGGGCATTAACGCGCTGGCGCACATGGGCGAAGAAATCGCACCTGGTTTGTACGCAGCAGAAGTCAGCTACCTGATCCACCACGAATGGGCACGCAATGCCGAAGATATTTTATGGCGCCGCTCAAAGTTGGGTTTGCATGTACCGCCAGGCACAGCAAGCGTGTTGGATGCCTGGATTGCCAGCAAATAAGCCGCGATTCTGAGGCTACATCTTTGAAGTAATATTTCTGCAGTTACTGCGCTCGCAACACGACAGAGAATCACCCGCACAATAGAATTTAGCTTCAATGTCGTAATTTGATCGTCCAATCATTCTGCGCCCTCCAGCACGATTTTGGTCTGCAAGGCGCAGAATGATTGGACGATCTATTTTTACTTTTAATCGTTCAAACTTTGATTAGCTCAACAAAAACATTATTGCTGATCATCCCATCGCCAGATCGTCGCGCCATAGCCGGAATCAAAATTCGTCATAAGATCGCCTTGGTTAAAGTAGCGACGTGAATCTGGTTTGGCTGGCGTGAAGTAAAAACCAGTTTCAGGGCACGGTTCACCTGCCGGAACACGATGAGTTTTTTGTGCTAACAGCGTTGGAGTAGTTACAGCACCGCCTGTGTCAGAAACACGTTCAACTAGCGTCCAGGTACAGGGACGTTTTTCGTGAATAGCTCTCTCTGAATACTTTAGCTTTGTAACCGGATGGAAAATATCTTCCATCCTGATAAACACACTAGCTTCTGGCGCTTCATCGTAATTGATACTTAAAAACTGAGCGCAGCTATTGTCTACATCGGGTAAATAAATGCCAGTTTTTAGTAAAGGTGAGCCTGTAGCTACTTTGATATTAGGAACAAGACGGTAGCTTGGCCAGACTGGCGGAGGATTAAGAGGCCCTCGAGATATTTCATGGTAATCACTAGTCAAATCCATTGAGTTCCAATATGCACCCTCAGTAAAACAAATATTACTCGCATTTCTCGTTGCTAAATTTAAGAATTCCCCGTAAATATTTTCATCGCTGCGCGCCATCCAGCCTGACCAAAATTCCATCTGACCTTTAAAGTCTACTTTTGGTCCGTTGGCATGACCTAGTCCGCCCAGATCACCGTGTGAAATTTGAATGTAGCCGTTACATAATCCTTGGAACGTACGTCGAAAATTGGGAAGGACAAGTTCTCCCCAAACTGCATCTGGTTGTTCTGGCAGAGGACGTTTGCGATAATCTAAAGGGAGGTTATGCATGAACTGGTCAAGACAACGCTCTAGGTGTTGAATCATCTCACCCCAGGCATCACGCATTTCGCCGAAGTATTCTAAGGAGATGTAACGTTCTAGCAGATAAATTTCTTGCGGATTTAATGATGTCGGCATGTTGAAAATATTAATTGGAATATCCAATTAGAACGCGCCTTCCAACATGATTTTGGTCTGGAAGGCGCAGAATGATTGGACAGTGTATGCTGACTTGTCTACTTATTTTGTCAGATCGGGAACGGGTGGGTCTTGATATGTTTCATCAATTTTTAAGCCTTTTGCACGCATCTTTGCTTCGGCTTCTGCCCGCATAGGAGGGAGTTTGGCAAGTTCTGCCGGAAGTAGTTCTTTCCATTTTTTTCGATCATGAGGGTCGACATAACCCCGATAATTTTCGGGTTCATTTTTGAAGTTAAACGTAATAATATAAGCACCCGGTTTGGTCGGATCAGTCAAGGTATGTTCACGCATAAAAGTCACTTCGAGATAAATGTGATCGGCATAAAATTTCCAAGGGGTTAGACTTTGGATTTGCATCCATTCGTTAAGACTGGGACTATAAGCTGCATCTAAACTACTGTAAGGGCTGCTACCTAGTACAAAATTAAAGGCATCCTTGCCACGCAGACGGGGGTCGCCCCTGTCAATAAACATTGTCCATCCTGCCCGTAAAATCCCTTGCAAGATATCGAACATCTCCTGACGTGCTTCGTCATGGGAAATACCATCTGGGGGAGTGATGCTCTCTGTGATGTCTAATTCGGAGATGCCTTCTTTAGGATAATCAACATCTTGTACGCTCGATACACCCATAACGTTATCTACGGTCAGCGTATGTTTGCCATGCTCAAATGTGACCTTGCTTTTATCATGAGGCCCCCAGTCCATGGAGTAAAAAGACAAACCATGTTGGCGGTTGATATTGACTTGATTTTGATAGCGGGTAGCAAAAGTATCACCTTGTTCGCCAAGATGAGCCGAGACGTTGGATGTCATATTAGTCATATCCTTATTAGATTGTTTTTGGCAGCCTACAAATAAGGTGATACTCAAAAAAATAATTAGTTGTAGGTGGCGCATATCAGTGCATTTCTATGATGGAGGTAAAGAGCATCATGCTAACTATCCCTAGGTTTTATCTGGCATATCGACCCAACTGGCAATCATGCGTAATTCGTTTTCCATTAAATCACCATTCCGTTGCATTAACTGATGGAATTGTTGTGCTGCACCTCTAATCCAACTCATCCGGCTTGCAAACACCTCCAACTTCGTTCCCTCGGGTGCGACGGATTTCAATTCTGGCTTTTCCGTATCACAGGCATGGGTAAATACCAATTGTAATGGCGGACTTGCCCAGTTGGCATACCAGGATCGCTGCCGCTGCACCCATCCGGCGAAAGCAGGATCATCATAAATCAACGGTTGTAAGATCACGCCCTGTTCATGATTGGCAATATCTAGTAGGTGGCTGAATTGAATTGATGGTCGTCGCTTTTCTTGAGTCTCCTCCTCAAATTGTTTGACCTTGGCAAATCCTGCCTGAATCTCTTTGGAGACCTGCATATTTTTGATGACGGGCAAGGCTTGATTTTTCCAAGGTAAGTGGTTCATCTGGATTTTGACCGGTTTAACGTAGTTATTGGCGTTGCGACTTGGCAGGCACATGGTAAAGGATGATTGATAGCGACTGTAGTACCAATGCCAGCCGCTGATATCGCAAAACAGCCAAAGATTGCCTTTGCCTAATCCGTCCCATACGGTTTTGGTGACCATACTAAGCCCCTTGACTTGCCAAACCTCAAAGGTGCAAGCGACTGTTTTAATGGCAAAAGCACCTAGTGCCATCCAATAGAAACGACCCTTTTTATCTGGGCTGCCACCTTCTTCCTGTTCCAGATAAAAGCGTGCATAAGTGGCCGCAATGCGTCTGGCACGCACTGCATAGTCTTCGACCAATTGGCCTTTATGCACGCCGGTATGGGTACATAAACGCATAGTGCTGAATTGCTGTGCAAGTGACCACATGGTGTTGCAATCACATTTCACTTCTACACGTGAATTTAGCGTGACATTAGTCGTTGCCTCAACTGTGGTGGGATCGGCCATATTCTTTTCCTGATGACGTTAACGATGAGGGAGATACGTTGAATGTAACAAGTCTATTGTTTGCCATGTACCGTGTACCATTCGACCGAAAATTTCAGTTTCTCACTGGCATCGGTGGAAATTCTATCGGTAGTACCTTGCGCTTCTGTGGTGGCGCGATGTTTACCATCGGAGCCATCAACGCTGTACGGCATAGCGGGCATGGGTTTTCCGTTAGGGTCGAGAACAACAAACTGCTCATCAAACAACTTCACACGAGAATCCGGCAACTTCTGCAAAGCAGCCGCCTCCCTAGCCCCAGCATCAAAAGCATGCTGCCCGCCTTTAACCGTAAAGTTGCCCGGACAAGCAAACGTAATATTCGCCCCCTCCAAGGTAATCGACGACTGGCCTGCTTGCAGCGTGATCTTCTGCTT